>DASUOY010000462.1:0-2333 GCA_036276395.1 Pseudomonas sp. | reverse complement strand
CTTGGCTTCGTCCTGGAAAGCGGCCGTGCCCTGGTGATCGCCCTGAACAAATGGGACGGCATGGAGCCCAGCGAGCGCGACTACGTGAAGACCGAGCTGCAGCGCCGGCTGTTCTTCGTCGACTTCGCCGATATCCACTTTATCTCGGCGCTGCACGGCACCGGCGTGGGTAATCTGTACAAGTCGGTGCAGGCCTCGTTCAAGTCGGCGATCACCCGCTGGCCGACCAACCGCCTGACCCAGATTCTCGAAGATGCAGTGAGCGATCACGCGCCACCCATGGTCAGCGGTCGCCGGATCAAGCTGCGTTATGCCCACCTGGGTGGCGCCAACCCGCCGCTGATCGTGATCCACGGCAACCAGGTTGAGGCGGTGCCCAAGTCCTATATCCGTTACCTGGAAAACACCTACCGCCGCGTGCTCAAGCTGGTCGGTACGCCGATCCGCATCGAGTTCAAGGGCGGCGAGAACCCCTATGAGGGCAACAAGAATACCCTCACCGATCGTCAGGTGAACAAGAAGCGCCGTCTGATGAGCCACCACAAGAAGGCCGAGAAGAAGCGCAAAGACAAGCGCTAGGCTTGAGCCTGAGCGCTCTATAAAGGCACCTGCGGGTGCCTTTTGCCTTTCTGGGTGTTGGGCTATTCTGCGCCATCAATAGCGTTCAAGTCCGGCGCTGGCCCAGGAATATTGCCTCGATGATTATCAGCAAGCTGCCGAACGTCGGCACCACCATCTTTACCCGTATGTCGCAGCTCGCCGTGGAAACCGGTGCGCTCAATTTGTCCCAGGGCTTCCCCGACTTCGATGGCCCGCAGGCGCTGCGTGAAGCGGTCGGCCGGCATATTGCCGCGGGGCATAACCAGTACGCGCCGATGACCGGCCTGCCGGCCCTGCGCGAACAGGTGGCGGCCAAGGTGGCGCGTAGCTATGGCCGTACGGTTAGTGCCGATACCGACGTCACCATAGTGCCCGGGGCCACCCAGGGCATCTTCTGTGCTATCCAGGCGCTGATCCAACCGGGTGATGAAGTGATCGTCTTCGATCCCAGCTACGACAGCTATGAGCCCTCGGTGCAGCTGGCCGGCGGGCGTTGCGTGCATGTACCCCTGGCTTTGCCGGATTTCGCCATCGACTGGCAGCGCCTAGGTGATGCGCTGAGCGACAAGACTCGCCTGATTATCCTCAACAGCCCGCACAACCCCAGCGGGGCGCTGATCTCGCGCGCCGAGCTGGACCAGCTGGCGGCGCTGATCCGCGAGCGCGATATCTACCTGATCAGCGACGAGGTCTACGAGCATCTGGTGTTCGATGGGGTCAAGCACGCCAGCGTGCTGGCCCATGACGAGTTGTATCAGCGCGCCTTTGTGGTCAGCTCGTTCGGCAAGACCTACCACGTCACCGGCTGGAAGACCGGCTATGTGGTGGCGCCGCCGGCCTTGAGCGCCGAACTGCGCAAGGTCCATCAGTACGTCAGCTTCTGTGGCGTGACGCCGCTGCAGTGGGCCCTGGCCGACTATATGGCCGCGCACCCCGAGCATGTCGAGGAGCTGCCGGCCTTCTACCAGGCCAAGCGTGATCTGTTCTGCGATCTGCTGGCCGGTTCGCGCTTTGCCTTTAGCCGCACCGCCGGCACCTATTTCCAGCTGGTCGATTATTCGGCGATCCGTAGCGATCTGGGCGATGTGGCCATGGCCGAATGGCTGACCCGCGAGCATGGCGTGGCGGCTATTCCGGTATCGGTGTTCTACCAGCAGCCACCGCAGGATTTGCGTCTGGTGCGCTTCTGCTTTGCCAAGCGTGAAGAAACCCTGCGCCAGGCGGCGGATAAACTATGCGCGATCTAAGCCTGTTGCCCGATCTTGAGCTGGCGCTGATCCAGACCACCCTGGCCTGGCAGGACCCTGCCGCCAATCGCGCGCATTTTGAGCCTCTGCTGCAGCAGGCCCTGGGCGCGGACTTAATAGTGCTGCCGGAGATGTTCAGCACCGGCTTTGCCATGGACTCCGCCGCCCTGGCCGAGCCCGAGAACGGCCCGACCAGCCAGTGGCTGCGTGAACAGGCGCAGGCGTTGCAGGCGGTGATCACCGGCAGCCTGATTATCCAGGCCGCCGATGGCTCGTACCGCAACCGCCTGCTCTGGGCGCGCCCGGATGGCAGCCTGGCGCACTACGACAAGCGCCATCTGTTTCGCATGGCCGGTGAGCACAAGCATTACAGTGCGGGCACGGAACAGGTGCTGCTGGAACTCAAGGGTTGGCAGGTGCGCCCGTTGATCTGCTACGACCTGCGTTTCCCGGTGTGGAGCCGTGATCCGCACGGCACCGACCTGC
>DASUOY010000461.1:0-8634 GCA_036276395.1 Pseudomonas sp. | reverse complement strand
GGCTCGACAGCATCGGGCTCGGCGCCCAGTTCGGTAAGCTGCGCCTGCTCCAGGGCCGCGGTGGCGGCATCCAGTTCAATGACTTGCAGGCCGGCATCACCATCATTGGCCAGCAGGGCCAGGGTATTGGGGTCCAGCGCCTCGTCGAGCAGGGCACGCAGGGCCACCACCAGTTGTGGCTGGGCACTGACCTGCAAGGCCGCCGCCACCTGGTCCATCATGCCGATCAAGGCTTCATGGGCCTGCTCGGCCACACTGAAGAAACGCTCGCTGACCGCCAGACGCCCCTCCTCAACCGCGCCGTAGAGGTCGAGCAAGGCTTCGCAGAGCTCTTCGATCTGCGGCAGCTCGGCCATTTCTGCGCCACGGCCCAGGGTGGTCAGCTCATCCAGCAAGGCGCTGAGTTCCTGGCGCTCGGACGGGTGGGCGCGCCAGCGGCGCAGCAGATCTTCGGCGTCCAGCAGGATGTCCATGCCTTCGGCGAGGAAGATGCTGATCATCTGCGGATCACGCTTTTCGCCCTGCGCGTCCTGGCGCGCATTGGCCGCATGTTCCAGGCGCTCGTCGTGCAGCTTCTGCACCCGCTCAAGGAACTCGGCGGCTCCCGGCAGCACGGCCAGGGGGTGACTCTCCAGCTGTGCCAGGCCCAGGCGGAAGAGCTTTTCCGCGCTGCTGAGCAACTCGGCCTCGGCCAGGTCCATGGCGAGCAGGTTGCTCTTGAATTCCTTGACCAGTTTTTCCAATGGCGCGGCAATCTCGGCCACCGGCGCTATGCCGGCCATGGACGCGCTGCCCTTGAGCGTATGCAGGGCGCGCTGCAGGTCATCGGTCACCGGTTGTGGCAACTCCTGGGCGCAATCGGCGAGGAAACCGACCAGGGTATCGAGGTGCATTTCCGCTTCGTTGCGGAAAATTTCCAGTAGCTGCGGGTCGAGGCCATCGACATCCTCGACCTGCTCTGCGGCAGCCGTGACTTCGCCCTCGGGCTCGGCTACCTGGGCAACCGGGGCGTCATCTTTTGGGGGCAGCTGCCCTCGGGCCAGAGCGTGAGCCGTGGCGGCCAAGTGGTCGACATCATCACGCTGGCGCTGGGCCTTGCCTGCGAACTCATCGACCAGTGCCGGCATCAGGGCGACCACATCGGCGATCACCTGCTGCACCTCGGCGCCAGGCTTGATGCTGCGATCCAGCACGCGGTTGAGCAGGTTCTCGATCGACCAGCCCAGCTCGCCAATCACCAGGGCCCGCACCATGCGGCCACTGCCCTTAAGGGTGTGGAAAGCCCGACGGATCTCGGTCAGGGCGTCCTTGTTGTCGGTGTCGGCGCACCACTGCGGGAAATACTCGGCGATGGTTTCCAGCACCTCGCCGACTTCTTCGATAAAGACCTCCATCAGCTCTTCATCGACCGGCTCTTCATCGGCCGGCGGCGGCAGCAGACTTGGCGGTACATCGAGTGCCGGCGGATTGATCGCCTGCACCGGCGCGGCCATCACATCGGCCATGGACAGCGCCGGCTCGGAAATGAGCGGTTCAAGGCTAATCGGGGCGCTGGGCAGCTCGACTTCCGGCAGCTCCAGGCTGGCCAGTTCGGCTTCATCCCAGTCGGCCGGGCTCGTTTCGCTGGCAAAATCCAGGGTTTCGAGTTGCAACCCGTCGTCAGTGGCGAGCGCCTCCAATTCACCCGTCAGATCGTCCAGCGACAGCGACTCGGCCTCGGCAAGGCCGGCGCTGAAGTCGAGCAGTTCAAGATCGTCGGCAGCGCTCGGGGAATCCGCGGCAGCTTGTTGCGGGCTGGCGGAGTCGAGTTCGGCGAACTCCATGCTGAAGTCTTCGCCGAGCTCCCGGTTCAGGGCCTCGGCTGCCGTCTCGGCCGGCAGCTCTTCCAGCATCTCCAGCCCAAGCTCAGGCAGCGGCTCCAGCGCAAGCTCCGGCTCCGGCTCCGCAGCGAGCACTTCCAGATCATCCAGCGGGTCGGCGAGCGGCGCGAAGGATTCCACCTGGGGTTCTGGCAGGTCGAGAATCGAAGGTTTTTCTTTCAGCGGATAACCCAGGCTTTCCAGGCTTTCCTCGGCCACGTCGAGAATCAGGTCGCCCTGGGTGGCGTGATCTTCGGACAGGCGCTCGAGGTAATACTCCACGCTGGTGATGGCGTCGGCCAGGGTGTCGAGGTTCTGCCAGTTGGGCACGGCCTTGCGCGCCAGCAGCTGTTCCTGGATATAGCGGTTGCAGGCATTGAGCAAATCGGCGGCGCGCTGCAGTGGGATCATCGCCAGCCCGCCGCGAACCTGGGTCAGCAGCTCGGGCACACGGGCCAGATGCTCGTGGTTCCACTGCGAGGCGATAAATTCGATGATGGCGTCTTTGGCCTGCTCCAGGCCATTGCGCGCTTCCTTGATCACCAACTGGTGAATCTGCGCCACGTCGGTGGTCGGCAGATGGCTTTCTTCGCGCGCGCCTTCCGGCGCCGGCCCGGCCATGCCGGCCAGCGTCGCCTCGACATACAGCAGGGCACCGGCCACATCCATCAGCACCGCATCGCTTGGCTCGCCCTGGCCTTTGGCCAGACGATTGACGACCTCCAGCTGATCGGCGATCACCTTGCGCGGCTGGGCGAAGCCCAGTACCGCCAGGGTATCGGCAATCTGCTTGAGCGGCGCGGCCAGGGTGTCCAGATCGGCAACATTGCTGCGATCGCTGCGCACGAACAGGTCGAGGCTGTCCTTGACCCGCACCAGCTCCTCGCACAGGGCGGCAACCACCGAGCGCATGGCATCGCGATCGGGGCCGGCCAGGCGGGCGCGCTCTTCGTCGACCACCTCGTTATCGGGCAGGGCATCGTCGAGGCGGTACTGCTCTTTCAGGCTGCGCAGCCGCGGCGACTCGGCCGAGGCCTTGGCCACGTAGAACAGCAAGTTCTTGCTCAGCTCATCCGGGGCGGCCTGGTTGAGGCCATCGGCGCCCTGTTCGAGCAGGCGCTTGAGTTCTTTGTCGACCTGGCGCAGCAGGGTACGCACCGAGCTGCCGTTGGCCACGCTGCCATTGGCTAGACCTTCGACCAGACCGGAGGCGATCTGCCACAACGGGCCAAGGGGAGAATTTTTGCAGAGGTTTTCCAGGCGGGCGAACACCCGCGCCATATAGCCCAGGTTGGTCGGCAGGTCCTGGTTGCGGATCACCCCGACCAGGGCCATCTGCAGCATCTGGCGCAGTTTGCGCAGCAGCACCGGCAACTCGGCGGTACGCAGCTGGGCGATGGAATCCTGGGACAGCGCAGGCGTGCGGCCGGACATATCCGGCGTGAACAGGCTGGTTTCCGACAGCAGCTTCTCGCCGCGGGCGGCGCGCAGGTCGTTAAGCAGCGGCAACACCACCATCGGCAGATCGCGGCGCGCGGTTTGGATGCGGTCGAGGTACACCGGCAGCTGCAGGATGGCCTGCATCAGCACTTCCAGGGCTTCGCCCTGGTTGGTCACCCGGCCGTCGATCAGCGCCTGGGTCAACTGCTCCATTTCCTCGGCGAGCAAGGCCGCGCCAAAGAATTCGACCATCTGCAAGGTGCCGAGCACCTGGTGCACATAGGTCTGGCAGAAACGCATGCGGGTGGCGTCCTGGGGGTTCTCGACGAACGCCTCCAGCGCCTGACGCGCCTGTTTCAGGGTTTCCGCGATCTCGCCCTTGACCCATTCCAGGGCGACATAATCGTGCCGATCACCCATAGCCACTCCACTCATAAACTTGGCTCTGCCTTATCCCTTGCGGGTAAACGCCAGCACTCGCTCGTCGGCCACCGGGATCAACTCCGGATGCTGCCAACCCGCCACCTCGCCCACTCCCACCACCAGCAGACCACCCGGTGCCAGGCGCTCGGCCAGGCGGTTGAGGATCTCGCGGCGACGCCAGCGACGAAAATAGATCAGCAAGTTCTGACAAAAAATTACGTCCATGCCGGACATCGGCGCTTTCGCCAGCTCCAGCACATTGAGCCTGGCGCAACAGATGCGCGCGGCCAGACTCGGCACTACCTTGAAACGACCATCCGCCTGGGCCAGGAAATAGCGCTGACACAGGTCTGCATCCATCTGTTCCAGCCGGCGCGCGCCGTACTGGCCATCGCGCGCCTTGCTCAGGGCGTTGAGGCTGATATCGGTGCCGGTTACCGCAAAGTGTTCGGGTTTATCCGTGCCTCGCAGCACCTCGGCGGCGCTGATGGCCATCGAATAGGGCTCTTCGCCGCTGGAGCAACCCACGCTCCACATTTCCCAGGGTTTACCCAAGCCTTGCTGCAGACGCTCGGCCAGATAGCGCTCAAGCACCTCGAAAGACGGACGATGACGAAAAAAGCGGGTTTCCTGCACGGTCAGACGATCCAGCAGGGTCGACCACTCCACGGCGCCGCGCGGCCCATCGGTGACCTGGCGGTAGTAGCTGGCGTAATCGGCCACCCCCAGCTCACGCATCCGCGCGGTCAGATTGGTCTGCAAAAACGCCCGGCGCCGCTCATTGAGCACCACCCCGGTACGTTCCTCCAGCAACTGCTGCCAATCACGGAACTCCGTGGCGGACATGTCGACCAGTTGCTGCAAGGCCCAGACGCCTGATTGCATGTGCTGCACCCCGCTTAGCGCCATGACATCGGCACGACCACCCATGCAGGTGGTCGCGCCGCGCCTGCTTAGGCCTGCTCCCCGCCCGGCAAGGTAAAGCCGGACACCGACTTACGCATCTCACTGGCCATCTTGGCCAGGTTACCAATGCTTTTCGCGGTGGCGGTGGTACCCGACGACGTCTGCGAGGTGATCTCCTGGATCACGTTCATGGTGTTGGAAATATGACCGGCCGAAGAGGCCTGCTGACGAGCGGAGTTGGAGATGTTCTGGATCAAGGCCGCGAGGGTCTTGGATACCTTTTCAATCTCTTCCAGTGCCACCCCGGCGTCCTGCGCCAGACGGGCACCGCGCACCACTTCGGAAGTCGTTTGCTCCATGGAGATAACGGCTTCGTTGGTGTCGGTCTGAATGGTCTTAACCAGCGCCTCGATCTGCTTGGTTGCCGCAGAGGAACGTTCTGCGAGGCGTTGTACTTCGTCCGCTACCACGGCGAAGCCGCGGCCCGCGTCACCGGCCATGGAGGCCTGGATCGCGGCGTTCAGGGCGAGAATGTTGGTCTGGTCGGCAATGTCGTTAATCAGGCTAACGATGTCACCGATCTCCTGGGACGATTCACCGAGGCGTTTGATCCGCTTCGAGGTGTCCTGGATCTGCTCACGGATGTTATCCATGCCGGTGATGGTGTTGTGCACCACTTCGTTGCCTTTGTTGGCGATGGCTACGGAACGTTCCGCTACCGCGGAGGACTCCGAGGCGTTCGCCGATACCTGGTCAATCGACACGGCCATTTCGTTGATGGCCGCGGAAGCACCGGCGATCTCCTGGGCCTGGTGTTCGGAAGCCTCGGCCAGGTGCATCGCCGTGGCCTGGGTTTCCTGGGCCGCACCGGCTACCTGAACGGCGGTCAGGTTGATGGTGGCTACCAGGTCGCGCAGCTGGTCGATGGAGTAGTTGATGGAGTCAGCGATGGCACCGGTAAAGTCTTCGGTTACCGTCGCGGCCACGGTCAGGTCACCGTCGGCGAGGTCGGCGATTTCGTCGAGCAGGCGCAGAATCGCCGCCTGGTTACGTTCGTTCTTCTCAGCGGTTTCACCCAGGCGACGGTTGGTTTCCCGCACCATCACCAGGCCGATCAGGATGATCGAGCCCAGGGCCAATACGCCCAGCATATAACCGAACAGGGTATTGAGGGCGCGGCCTTCGGCCTGCACCTCGAAGCCCTGCGCCAGCTCGGAAGCCTTGTCCAGCAGAGTCTGGGACACGCTGAAGATGACGTTGGCCGACTCACGCACCTGGAACAGTTCAGGCGAAGTTTCGAGGATCTCGTCCACCGAACCGGAAACGAATTCGAACAGCTCGGAAATTTCCGCCAGACGCTCCAGCGCCTCCTCGTCGGTCACCTTGGAGATTTCCATGGCGGCGTTGCCTTCGAGCATGGCGTTGAGCACCCGGCCAAACAGGCTGGCGTCGCGACCGAACATGTCGGCGGCCTGTACCGAGTCCTGGTCACCGGCCAGAACCTTGTTCACCGAACCAAGGATACGTTCGGCCAGCAGCGACTGGCGCTGGGCCACCGAAACCTGGGCCGCCGGTGCACCGCTTTCCAGCAGGATGTCGACCACCTCTTCGTACTCGACCTGCAGCTGCGGAATGGTTTCCGCCAGGGTCGCGGCTACCTGGTGCAGCGAGAGAACGGTCTGTTCGTTGGCCAGAATGGCGTCGGTATTCTGCCGCAGCGTATCCCAATCCTTCTGCACCGCAGCCATTGGTTCCTGCAGCGACTCTGGGGCCGGCGGCAGACCACTTTCCTCGCTACCGTCGGTCAGATAACCCCAGCGGGCCTGGAAGTCGTTGCGCGCATCGCGCAGCAAGGCGAAGGCCTCGGCCGTACCCGCCGCCGCTTCCGTGGAGTTTTTGGCAATACGCTGGGACAGCACGCGCAGCTCGCCGGCGTGACCGATGTATTCCGTATCGTAGTTGGACTGGGTATTGAGGTAGGCGAAGTTGGCAAACAACAACACGATGGACACGATCAGGACGATAAACAGCCCCCCGATCAGTGTGCTGCTGCTCGTACCCGCGAATAGATTGCCTGTGTTTAGTTTTTTCATTTACTGGCCCCCGCCTGGACCGACCGCACTACGGTTCCCATGTAACGCCAAAAGGCCGACAAAGCCGACCCCACCGAAAAGCTGTTAATACGCCACGTCGAGAAAACCCTGGTGTTGGGCCAGCGCGTGTGGGCTGAACACCAACCAGGGCTGTTCACGTTGAAATACTCCATGGATAAAGGGCGCAATGGACGCCTCGAGCGGTGGAAGGCGCTCGGAGAAGGTGTCCACTGGAAAATGCTGCATGCCGAACACTTCATCCACCGTCAGGCCAGCAAAAACCTCACGGTGATCGACCACCAGCAACCGCCGCTTCTTGCGCAGCGGTGAGAGCTCCTGGCCGAAGAAACCACACAGATCCATCACCGGCAGCAGGCGGCCACGCACGTTGGCCACCCCCTTGACCCAGCTCTTGACCCCCGGCAGCAGGGTGTAGCGCGGCTCATGCAGCACCTCGCCGACCTCGCCCATGGGCGCGACGAAATAACGCTCGCCCATGCGAAAACCGATACCGCTCCAGGTCTGCACCAGCTCCTGCTGCGATGGCAGCCCGGCAGCCAGCGCCCGACACAGTTGATCGATACCGAGAAGGGTTTGAAAGGGTGTTTGCGCGTCCGGCATGCCTGCTGCGGCCTTATTCTTATTTTTTATTGCGCACTGACACGGTTTTTAGCCGGCCAATACCGCATTCAGGGTTTTCACCAGGGTGTCTTCGTCGACCGGCTTGGTCAGGTAATCCTTGGCCCCCTGGCGCTTACCCCAGACCTTGTCGGTTTCCTGATCCTTGGTGGTGACGATGATCACCGGAATATGGCTGGTTTCGGCATCCTTGGTCAGTTGACGGGTCGCCTGGAAGCCATTGAGGCCCGGCATGACGATATCCATCAACACCGCGTCCGGTTTTTCCTGGCGGGCCAGGGCCACGCCGTCGGCGCCGTTTTCCGCCTTGAGCACCTGATGGCCGTGCTTCTCCAGCATGGCGGTCAGCTTGTACATTTCGGTCGGCGAGTCATCAACAATCAGAATTCGAGCCATGGTGTTTCCCAATACTTTAAAAGGCGCCTAGAACTTCGCAGTCAGACGTCAGGAGGCTTGTTCCACCGGGGTAAAGTCCGGCACATGTGCTTTGATCGCACCGAGCAGCTCTTCTTTGCTGAAGGGCTTGGTCAGGTATTGATCGGAGCCGACGATGCGACCCTTGGCCTTATCGAACAGACCGTCCTTGGAGGACAGCATGATCACCGGCGTGGATTTGAACGCGCTGTTGTTCTTGATCAAGGCACAGGTCTGATAGCCATCGAGCCGCGGCATCATGATGTCGACAAAAATGATGTTGGGATGGGTGTCGGCGATCTTTGCCAAGGCATCGAAGCCGTCCACTGCGGTGATTACCTCGCAACCCACCTTTTTCAGCAGGGTTTCCGCGGTACGACGAATCGTTTTCGAATCGTCGATCACCATCACCCTCAAACCCTCGGAATGCTGTTCCATGATTGCCCTACCATCGCCTCGGTGAGTCGTTATTTTGCGTTATATCAGTGCGTTTGAGGCCCTGTCACCGATGGGCTACAACCCAATCGTCGGGCCTTTTTAGCACAGTCTCCTGACGCAATCTATAAGCCGTGCAAGCCAAGCTTTTCCCTTGACCGCCCGTTTCGTCAGCGCCACCCTGGCAACAATTGCAACTTCCCGTCTTCTACAGCTCACGCCTTAATTTCCGGAGATACACATGAGCATCCGCCTTGGCATCGTCATGGACCCCATCAGCCAGATCGACTTCAAGAAGGACAGCTCGCTGGCCATGTTGCTGGCCGCCCAGGCCCGCGGCTGGTCACTCTTCTATATGGAGCAGAAGGATCTGTACCAAAAACAGGGTCAGGCTCGCGCCCGCACTTCTCAGCTTAGTGTATTCA
>DASUOY010000460.1:0-3006 GCA_036276395.1 Pseudomonas sp. | reverse complement strand
AGGGCTGCACGGCACCTGGCTGTGGGTCCATCTTTAAGTAAGCGCGCGGTGCTCTGCTTTTAATCACGCCAAGAGCGGCGCGAGTTTTCATTGCGCTGCTGACTCTACTGAGCGGGCAATTCTGGCGACTGATAAAAGCGTCCTGCATATGTTCTATAACGCCATGTCGTTTGCTTATTTGCGGATCAGAAGACGTGCTAAGAGCTGTCCAGCAGTCGCAGACATCTACACGCCATAACGGTCGTTTAAACCTGTAGGGGCCAGCCCCCTGTCTTCCAGTAGTTTGGCCTTTAGCAACAGTGCGAAGGTGGCGTGTTTCAGGGCTTGTCCCAGGCGTTTGTCTTGACTTGCTCGGGTGCCTTCCTTAGCGTGCCGTCTTCGTTGAAATAAGCAGGATTTAGGCATGAGCGCCGCCGATAACGTCAAACTCGAAGCCGGCTGGAAGGCCGCTCTGCATGATGAGTTCGAGAAACCCTATATGCGCGAGCTGGGGAGTTTTCTGCGGACGGAGAAGGCTGCCGGCAAGGCGATCTACCCGCCGGGCCCGCTGATCTTCAATGCGCTCAATTCCACCCCGCTGGATAGGGTCAAGGTGGTGGTGATCGGCCAGGATCCTTATCACGGTCCGGGCCAGGCCCATGGCCTGTGCTTCTCGGTGCTGCCCGAGGTGAAAACCCCGCCGTCGCTGGTCAATATCTACAAGGAGCTTAAGCGCGACCTGAATATCGATATGGCGTCTCACGGTTGCCTGCAGCATTGGGCCGAACAGGGCGTGCTGCTGCTTAACACTTCATTGACCGTGGAGCATGGCATCGCCGGCTCCCATGCCAAGATCGGTTGGCAGACCTTTACCGACAGGGTGATCGAGGTGGTCAGCCAGCAGCAGGCGCGTCTGGTGTTCCTGCTGTGGGGCGCCCATGCGCAGAGCAAGGAAAAGCTGATCGATACCAGCAAGCACCTGGTGCTCAAGTCGGTGCATCCCTCGCCGCTGTCGGCGCACCGTGGCTTTATCGGCAATGGCCACTTCAGCCGCACCAACAAGTTCCTCGCCCAGCACGGGCTGACGCCTATCGACTGGCGGTTGCCCGAACAGGTCTAACGGCAGCCTACAACTGCTGTCTTTGCCACAGGCGAAACAGCGGCTCGGCGAGAAACATCACCAGAAACAGCCGCAGCACCTGCAGCGCGGTGACCAGTGCCACCGAGAGCTGCAGGGCCTCGGCGGTCAGGCACAGTTCGGTGATGCCGCCGGGCATCATGCCGAGCATCAGCGCGTTCTGGCTTTCTCCGCTTAGCCAACCGAGGCCTTGACCGAGCCCTGCGGCGGCAAGCATGGCCAGCAAGGTGAACAGCAGGATGCGGGCGAGAAAGCCCGGCGCGCTGCGAAAGAAGTTGCGGTCGAAGTGACAACCTAGGGCGCAGCCGATCAGCCATTGGCCGACCTGGCCCAGGCCGTCGGGCAAACCCAGGTGCAGGTCGAAGGTCACACTGGCCACCGCGCAGACGCTTAGCGGGCCGAGCATCCAGGGGTTGGGTTGACCCAAGCGCCCCCACAGCCAGGCCAGTAGTGCACCGCCGGGGAGCAGCACGGCCAGCCAGGACCAATCCACCGGCGCAGCTACAGGCGGCGCGATGGGCGGCAGGCTCCAGGTAAAGATCGCCGGAATCAGCAACACCACCAGCAGCAGACGCAAACTATGGGCGGCGGCCACCTTGGCGGTTTCGGCGTGGTGCCGCTGGGCCAGGTTGACCATCTCGCTGGCGCCACCGGGCATGCTGGCGAAGAAGGCGGTGGCGCGATCCAGGCCGGCGCGGCGCAGCACGAGAATGCCGATCAGGCTCAGCAGCAGAGTGAGCAGGGCGCCGAGCAGGATTACGCCGAAATGGCCCAGCAGCTCAGTGAATACGTCCTGGGTGAAGTGCAGGCCGATGGCGCTGGCCACCAGCCACTGGCCGGTCTTGCGTGCGCCCGGCACTTCGCTGATCAGCCAGCCACTGCAGCGGGCGGCGATAACCGCCAGCAGCGAGCCGATGATCCACGGCAAAGGCCAGCCGATCAGGCTGGCCAGAGCACCGCCGGCAAGACCCACCAGCGGGGTGGCCCACCAGCTTTGCCAGCCGGTGAGCGCATGCAGCTTAGGCATTGGCCAGCTGCGCCGCACGGCGCGCACGCCACCAGCGAATCCCCGGCAGGCCGAGCATCAGCGCGGTCAGCGCCCACAGGCACAGGCTGATCGGGCTGCTCCAGAGGATGCTCAGCTCGCCGGCGGAGATCGACAGGGCGCGGCGCAGGTTGTCTTCCATCAGCTCGCCGAGGACGAAGCCGAGGATCAGTGCCGACAGCGGGAAATCCAGCTTGCGCAGGATATAGCCGAACACGCCGAGGCCGACCATCAGCACCAGGTCGAACACTGTGCTGTGCACCGCGTACACGCCAACCACGCTGACCACGGTGATCGCCGGCACCAGCACCCAGTTGGGTACGCTGAGCATGCGGGCGAACAGGCCAACCAGCGGAATGTTCATCACCAGCAGGATCACGTTGCCGATAAACAGCGAGGCGATCAGGCCCCAGACCACATCCGGCTGCTGTTCGAACAACAGCGGGCCGGGGGTGATGTTGTACAGCGTCAGGGCGCCGATCATCACCGCGGTGGTGCCGGAGCCCGGTACGCCGAGGGTCAGCATGGGGATCAGCGAGCCACAGGCCGAGGCGTTGTTGGCCGCTTCCGGGGCCGCCAGGCCACGCAGGTCGCCGTCGCCGAACTTGCCAGCGCTTCCGGCCAGGCGCTTCTCGCTCATATAGGTCATGGCGCTGGCGATGGTGGCACCGGCACCCGGCAGTACGCCGATGACAAAGCCGGCCACGGAGCTGCGCACCATGCTCCAGAAGGTGAAACAGAACTCCTTGAAGTTGAACAGCAGGCGGCCGCTGGCCTTCACGGCTTTCTGGCCGTTATGGGTTTTTTCCAGCATCAGCAGCACTTCACTGACGCTGAAGAAGCC
>DASUOY010000459.1:0-3767 GCA_036276395.1 Pseudomonas sp. | reverse complement strand
CTGGCGATTTCCGTGTGCGTGGTTGGCGCGCTGCTCGCCGCCAGCACCGGCATAGTCGGCGCCACCGTGGTGACCATGGGCCTGCTGGCCCTGCCGACCATGCTGCGCCGCGGTTACGACCCGGCGATTGCCACCGGCACCCTGGCCGCCACCGGCACCCTGGGGCAGATCCTTCCGCCGTCCATCGTGCTGGTGCTGCTGGGTGACGTGATGTCCAGCGCCTATCAGCAGGCGCAGTTGAAGATGGGCATCTTCTCGCCGAAGACCGTCTCGGTCGGTGACCTGTTCGTCGGCGCGCTGATCCCCGGCCTGCTGCTGGTGGGCCTGTATATCCTCTACATCATCGCCGTCGCCATTATTCAGCCGAAGAAACTGCCGGCGCTGCCGCAGGAGGAGCTGGGGCCGATCGAGTGGGGCAAGCTGATCAACGCCCTGGTGCCGCCGCTGCTGTTGATCGGCGCGGTACTCGGCTCGATCCTCGCCGGCTACGCCACGCCCACCGAAGCCGCCGCCCTGGGGGCGCTGGGCGCGATGCTGCTGGCCTTCTACAAGGGCAAGCTGAACTTCGGTCAGCTGCGCGAAGTGGCCTACGGCACCACCGAGATCAGCGCCATGGTCTTTATGATCCTGATCGGCGCCTCGCTGTTCTCCCTGGTGTTCCGCGGCTTCGGCGGTGAAGTGCTGATCGAGGATGTCTTCGCCCAGCTACCCGGCGGGGTGCTGGGCGCCTTCTTCCTGGTGATGCTGGTGATCTTCCTGCTCGGCTTTATCCTCGACTTTATCGAGATCACCTTCGTGGTGGTGCCGATTGTCGGCCCGGTATTGCTGGCCATGGGGCTGGATCCGGTATGGCTGGGGGTGATGATCGCCCTCAACCTGCAGACCTCCTTCCTTACCCCGCCGTTTGGCTTCGCGCTGTTCTACCTGCGCGGGGTCACGCCCAAGTCGGTGGCCACCAGCACCATCTACAGGGGCGTGGTGCCCTTTATCCTGCTGCAGATCCTGCTGCTGGTGATCGCCTATATCTTCCCCGGGCTGATCACCTGGCTGCCGGAGCAGGTCTACGGCAAGTAGGGCCTGGCCTGCTACTCGCTGCGCAGCGCATCCACCGGGTGCAGTTGCGCGGCGCGGCGCGCCGGGGCGATACCGGCGAGCAGGCCAATCACCGCCGACAAGAGCAGCGCCAGCAGCAGAAACCCCGGCGCCAGGCTCAGCGGCAGGCCGGGCAGGCTGACATACAGCAGCGCCAACAGCAGCCCCATCAGCAGCAGGCCGAGCACCCCGCCGGCCAGGGACAGCAGCGCCGCCTCGGTCAGAAACAGCCCCAGCACCTGCCGCGGCGTGGCGCCTATGGCGCGCAGCAGGCCGATCTCGGCGGTGCGCTCGCCCACCGTGGTGGTCATGATGGTGAGGATGCCCACCGCCCCCACCAGCAATGAAATGCCGCCGAGGGCGGCGATGGCGATGGTCAGGGTGCCGAGGATGCGGTCCAGGCTGGCCAGCATGTCGTCCTGGGTGGTCAGGCTGAAGTCCTCGCGGCCGTGCAGCTCGATCAGGCTCTGGCGAATCCGCCCGCTCAGCTCCTGCGAGCCGATGCCGGCGTTGAACATCACATTGATCTCCATCAGGCCGTCGCGGTTGAACAGGCTCTGCGCCCAGTCCACCGGGATATAGGCGATATCGTCGAGGTCGAAGCCGAGCAGCTGGCCCTTTTCCTCTATCACCCCGATCACCCGAAAGCGCATGCCGCCGACCCGCACCAGCTCGCCCAGCGGGCTGGCTGCTCCGAACAGCTCCTGGCGCAGCTTGTGGCCGAGCACCACATAGGGCGGCGAGCGGCCATCCCGGGCCGGCGGCAAGAACTGCCCCAGGGCCAGGCGAAAGCGCCAGGCCTCGGCCAGCTGGTGACCGCCGCCGATGATGTCGCTGCGCCGGCTGCGCACGCCGAACTGGATATCGCCGCTGCCCTGGATGATCGGCACCACCGCCTCGACATGGGGCAGGCGCCCGAGGGCGTCGGCGTCGCTCAGGCTTAGCGGGCGCACGCTGCTGAGGATGCCGCCGAGGCCGCCGGTCTGGGTCTTGCCCGGGTGCACCGCGACGATGCGCGTGCCGAACTGCGAGAAGTTGTCCAGCACATACAGGCGCAGGCCCTCGCCCATGGCGGTCAGCAGCGCCACCGCGGCGATGCCGATGGCCACCCCGAGCAGGGTCAGCAGGCTACGCAGCGGCCGGCTGGTGAGGGTGCTGGTGGTCAGCCGCAGGCCATCCTGCCAACGCATCATGGCCAAGTATCCCTTCTGGCACGCCGCGCGCCCTGCCTTCTCATGTTCTGGCTCCTGGCGGGCGCAGCGCCGCCAGCGGTTCCATACGCGCCGCCTGATTGGCCGGCAGCCAGGCGAACAGCAGAGCGGCGCACAGGGCCAGCAGCAGCGAACCGATACGCGCCCAAACCGGCGTTTGCAATGGAATCTCCCATAGCTGGCGACCGAGCCAGAGCAGCGCCTCGCTCAGGCCCAGACCGATCAGGCCGCCGGCCAGGGCCAGCAGCGCCGCCTCACCGACGAACAACGCGCGCACCTGCGCCGGCCGCGCCCCCAGGGCCTTGAGCAGGCCGATCTCGGCGGTGCGCTGGTTCACCGCGATCCAGGTCACGTTCATGATCAGGATGCCGGCCACCAGCAGGCTGATCGCGGCGATCCCGGCCAGGGCCAGGCCGAGGGCCTGGAGAATGCCGTCGAAGGCCGCCAGCATGCTGTCCTGGCTGATCAGGGTGACATCCTCATCGCCCTCGTGGCGGGCTTTGATGCTGTCGAGGATCTGCCGTTTGCCGCTGGCCATAAAATGCGGCCCGCGCAGTTCGGCGAACACCCGGAACAAGCCCTCGCGGTTGAACAGCACCTGGGCGCTGGCCACCGGGATGATCAGCATCTCGCCGAAGTCCATGCCTAAGGATTCGCCACGCTCGCTCAAGATGCCCACCACCCGGAAGCGTCGGTCGCCGGCGCGCAGCCACTGGCCCAGGGCCGGACCGTTGCCGAACAGCTCGCGCCTGAGCGTTGCGCCTATCACGCAGACCGCCTCGGCTTGGTCCAGCGGCAGCGCCGGCAACGCTTGGCCCTGGCCGACGCTGAGCTGGCGAATAACGAAGAATTCGTGGCTGGTGCCCAGGGTAAAGGCCTCGCGCGAACGGTTGCCGACGTTCACCTCCACCTGCCCGGCCTGCAGCGGCGCCACCCGGCGCACGCTAGGCAGGCGGCCGATGGCCTCGGCGTCGCCCAGGGTCAGGTCGCGGGTGGCCAGGCCGGTGATAGGCGGCATGCCGCCGCTGGTTTCCTTGCGCCCCGGCAGCACTATCAGGGTATTGCGCCCGAGCATGGAGAACTCGCCGATGACGAACTGCCGCGCGCCTTCGGCCAAACCGGTAAGCAGGTTGACCGCCACCACGCCGATGGCCATGGCGAGCAGCAGCATCAGGCTGCGCGAGCGGTGCCCGGCCAGGGCGCCGAGCATCAGCCCGAGGCCGTCAGCCGCGCGCAACGCCTTGTCCCTGCTGAAGGTCTTCGATAATCCTGCCGTCGCGCATACGCAGGCAGCGCCGGGCGCGGGCACCCAGGGCGGCATCGTGGGTGACGATCAACAGGGTCAGGCCCTCGCCGTTGAGTTCTTCGAGCAGCGTCACCACCTCGGCGCCGGAATGGCTATCGAGGTTGCCGGTGGGCTCGTCGGCCAGCAGCAGCGCCGGCTGCATGACCATGGCGCGGGCG
>DASUOY010000458.1:0-3382 GCA_036276395.1 Pseudomonas sp. | reverse complement strand
GGATATTTCGGCCACGGTTGGCCCGGGCGCCAGGGCCCAGCTGACCAGCCCCGGCGCAGCCAAGTGGTACCGCGCCGCCGGCCCGGCTTACCAGAGCCTGAAACTGCGCGTCGAAGCCGGCGCCACCCTGGAATGGCTGCCGCAGGAAACCATCGTCTACGCCGCCGCCCAGGCCGAGCTAACCACCGATATCGAGCTGCTCGGCGATGCCAGGCTGCTCTACTGGGACATAGTCGCCCTCGGCCGCCCAGCCAGTGGCGAACGCTTCGACGCAGGCCACTTTCAAGCGCAACTGAATATCCGCCGCGATGGCCAACTGCTCTGGCACGAACGCCAGCGCGTGATCGGCGGTGATGGTCTGCTCGACTCGCCCATCGGCCTGGACGGCAAACCGGTATTTGCCACCCTGCTGATCAGCGGCGAAATCGACAGCGAACTGCTGGAGCACTGCCGCAGCCTGCCTCACTCCATTTCCGGGGCTGTGCGCGGCGACCTGACCCAATTACCCGGACTGCTGGCGGCCCGCTGCCTGGCCAGCGAGACCCTGCACGCCCGCGCCTGGCTGAGCGAACTCTGGCACCTACTGCGCCCGGCCCTGCTCGGCCGCAGCGCCGTGCCCCCACGTATCTGGAGTACCTGATGGACCTGACCCCGAGAGAAAAAGACAAGCTGCTGATCTTCACCGCCGGCCTGGTGGCCGAGCGCCGCCTGGCCCGCGGGGTAAAACTCAACTACCCGGAAGCCATGGCCTATATCAGCGCCGCCCTGCTCGAAGGCGCGCGGGACGGCCAGACCGTGGCCGAGCTGATGCACTTCGGCACCACCCTGCTAAGCCGTGATCAGGTGATGGAAGGCATCCCGGAAATGATCCCGGAGATCCAGGTCGAGGCCACCTTTCCGGATGGCACCAAGCTAGTCACCGTCCACCAGCCGATAGCTTAAGCATGATTATCCAAGACGCTACAGCCGCCGACCTGCCCGCCATCCTGGCCATCTACAACGATGCGGTGCAGCACACCACGGCAATCTGGAACGAAACCCTGGTCGACCTGGCCAACCGCCAGGCCTGGCTGAGCGAGCGCAATGCAGCGGGCTTTCCGGTGCTGGTGGCCCAGAGTGACGCAGGCGAGGTGCTCGGCTACGCCAGCTACGGCACCTGGCGCGCCATCGAGGGCTTTCGCCATACCGTCGAACATTCGGTGTATGTGCGCTCAGACCAACGCGGCCAAGGCCTCGGCCCTGCGCTGATGCAGGCGCTGATCGAGCGCGCCAAGGCGGCCGGCCTGCATGTGATGGTTGCCGCCATCGAGTCGGAGAACAGCGCCTCCATCCGCCTGCACCAGCGCCTCGGCTTCGTCACCAGCGGCCAGATGCCGCAGGTCGGGCGCAAGTTCGGCCGCTGGCTGGACCTGACCTTTATGCAATTGACCCTGGAGTGAAGCAGCGATGATCCCCGGCGAATACCAGATCCAGGACGGCGAGATCGAACTCAACGCCGGCCGCCGCACCATCAGCCTGACCGTGGCCAATAGCGGCGACCGGCCGATCCAGGTCGGCTCGCACTACCACTTCTTCGAAACCAATGATGCGCTGAGCTTCGACCGCGCCAGTGCGCGGGGTATGCGCCTGAATATCCCGGCCGGCACCGCGGTGCGCTTCGAGCCGGGACAGAGCCGCGAAGTCGAACTGGTCGAGCTGGCCGGCCTGCGCCGGGTATTTGGCTTTGCCGGTCGCATCATGGGAGCGCTGTGATGAAGATTTCCCGCCAAGCCTATGCCGATATGTTCGGCCCCACAGTCGGCGACAAGGTGCGCCTGGCCGATACCGAGCTGTGGATCGAAGTGGAGCAGGACTTCACCACCTACGGCGAGGAAGTGAAATTCGGCGGCGGCAAGGTGATCCGCGACGGTATGGGCCAGGGCCAGCTCTGCGCGGCAGATGTGGTCGACACCCTGATCACCAATGCGCTGATCATCGACCACTGGGGCATCGTCAAGGCCGACGTCGGCTTGAAGGACGGCCGTATCGCCGCCATCGGCAAGGCCGGCAACCCGGATATCCAGCCCGATGTGACCATCGCCATCGGCGCCGGCACCGAGGTGATCGCAGGCGAGGGCATGATCCTCACCGCCGGTGGCATCGATACGCATATCCACTTTATCTGCCCGCAGCAGATCGAAGAGGCGCTGATGAGCGGCGTTACCACCATGATCGGCGGCGGCACCGGGCCGGCCACCGGTACCAACGCCACCACCTGCACCTCCGGGCCCTGGCATATGGCGCGCATGCTGCAGGCCGCCGACGCCTTCCCGATGAACCTGGGCTTTACCGGCAAGGGCAATGCATCCTTGCCGGAGCCGCTGATCGAGCAGGTCAAGGCCGGCGCCATTGGCCTCAAGCTGCACGAAGACTGGGGCACCACGCCGGCGGCCATCGACAACTGCCTGAGCGTGGCCGACCAATTCGATGTGCAGGTGGCGATCCATACCGACACGCTCAACGAGTCCGGTTTTGTCGAAACCACCCTGGCCGCCTTCAAGGGCCGCACCATCCACACCTACCACACCGAAGGCGCCGGTGGCGGCCACGCGCCGGACATTATCAAGGCCTGCGGCTTCCCGAATGTGCTGCCCAGCTCGACCAACCCGACCCGGCCGTTTACCCGCAACACCATCGACGAACACCTGGACATGCTGATGGTCTGCCACCACCTCGACCCGAGCATCGCCGAGGACGTGGCCTTCGCCGAAAGCCGTATTCGCCGCGAGACCATTGCCGCCGAAGATATCCTGCATGACCTCGGCGCCTTCTCCATGATCAGCTCCGACAGCCAGGCCATGGGCCGCGTTGGCGAGGTGATCACCCGCACCTGGCAGACCGCCGACAAGATGAAGAAACAGCGCGGCCCGCTGCCCGGCGACGGCCCTGGCAACGACAACTTCCGGGTCAAGCGCTATATCGCCAAATACACTATCAACCCGGCCATCACCCACGGTATCAGCCATGAAGTGGGCTCCATCGAAGTGGGTAAGTGGGCCGATCTGGTGCTCTGGCGTCCGGCCTTCTTCGGGGTCAAACCGAGCCTTATCTTGAAAGGCGGAGCCATCGCCGCGAGCCTGATGGGCGACGCCAATGCCTCGATCCCGACGCCGCAGCCGGTGCACTACCGGCCGATGTTCGCCAGCTACGGCGGCAGCCTGCACGCCACCAGCCTGACCTTTATCAGCCAGGCGGCGCTGGATGCCGGGGTGCCCGAACAGCTAGGACTAAAGAAGCAGATCGCCGTGGTCAAAGGCTGTCGTGAGGTGCAGAAGAAAGACCTGATCCACAACGACTATCTGCCCAGCATTGAAGTGGACCCACAGAACTATCAGGTCAAGGC
>DASUOY010000457.1:0-3213 GCA_036276395.1 Pseudomonas sp. | reverse complement strand
CAGTAGTGTGAGGCTGACCTGCTGTTCGCCAATCGTGGCCAGCAGGCTGGGTTGTGGACCGTCGAGCAGTACTTGCAGCTCCACAGCAAATTCCTGTTCGCCCTGCTTGAGCAGAAAGCGCCATGGCGCGCTGCCAGCATTGCGCCAGCCGGAGAGGCCCGGTTGGTGCGCGCGGGCATTGGCCGATTGCTGGAACAGCAGGGCGGCTGCGGCAGCCAGTTCGCAGGCAGCGGGCGGCTGCGGGCTAAGGCTCGGGTCGCTGGCGAAATGTTCGGCGATAAACGCGGTGGTGGCATTACCGGCGGCAAACTCGGGGTGGCTGAGCAGGTTGGCGAGAAAGCGCTGGTTGCCGTTGACGCCCAGCAGTACGCAATCCTCAACCGCACGCACCAGCTTGCGCCGCGCTTCTTCGCGGGTGGCGCCATAGGCGATGACCTTGGCCAGCATCGGGTCGTAGAACGGGGTGATAGCCTGGCCTTCGACCAGGCCGTGGTCGATGCGAATGCCGTCGCGCAGCACAGGCTCCCAACGCAGGGCGGTGCCGGTTTGCGGCAGGAAGTTCTGTGCGGCGTCTTCGGCGTACAGGCGCACTTCCATTGCGTGGCCGGTGAGGCGGATCTCGTCCTGCTTAAGCGGTAGCGGCTGGCCTTCGGCGACGCGAATCTGCCAGGCGACCAGATCTTGCCCGGTGATCAGTTCGGTAACTGGGTGTTCGACCTGCAGGCGGGTATTCATCTCCAGAAAGAAGAACTCGCCACTCTGATCGAGGAGAAACTCCACGGTGCCGGCACCGACATAGTTCACCGATGCCGCCGCTTTTACCGCAGCTTCGCCCATGGCCTGGCGCAGCCCGGCCGTCATCACCGGGCAGGGCGCTTCCTCGACCACCTTCTGGTGGCGGCGCTGCACCGAGCAGTCGCGCTCGCCTAGATAAACGATGCTGCCGTGCGCATCGCCGAATACCTGGATTTCCACATGGCGTGGCTGAATTACCGCACGTTCGAGAATCAGTTCGCCGGAGCCGAAGGCGTTCTGCGCCTCCGAGCGGGCGGTGCGGATTTGCGCCAGCAGCTCGCTGGATTCGTGTACCAGACGCATGCCACGACCGCCGCCACCGGCACTGGCCTTGATCATCAGCGGGTAACCGATGCGACCGGCCTCGCGGCCCAGGGTTTCGTCGTCCTGGGCGGCGCCTTCATAGCCGGGAATGCACGGCACGCCGGCTTCGAGCATGGCGATCTTCGACAGGCGCTTGCTGCCCATCAGGTGGATGGCTTCCACGGTCGGGCCGATAAACACGATACCGGCGGCCTCACAGGCGCGGGCGAAGTCGGCGTTTTCCGAGAGAAAGCCGTAGCCAGGGTGGATCGCATCGGCCCCGGTTTTCTGCGCCGCGTCGATGATGTTGGCGATCAGCAGATAGGACTGGTTGACCTGGGCCGGACCGATGCACACGGCTTCATCGGCTTGCTGCACATGGCGTGCGTCGGCGTCGGCCTCCGAGTACACGGCCACGGTGCGGTAGCCGAGGTCCTGGGCGGTGCGCATCACCCGGCAGGCGATTTCCCCGCGGTTGGCGATCAGAATCTTGTTAAAGGCGGGCATCTGTGTGCTCCTGCAGGGGTCGTAAGCCTGGCGATCAGGTGATTTGTAGATGGGCTTATTCAGCAGCCCACTTCGGCGCACGTTTCTGCATAAAGGCCATGGTGCCCTCGATGCCTTCGCCGCCGGTTACCGCTGCGGCAAACTGCTCGGCGGCGCGGTCCAGTAATGGCCCGAGTGCTTCGCTTTCGGCGGCCAGTAGCAGGGCTTTGGTCTGGGCATTGGCCTGCGGCGCGCATTGGCGCACCTGGCTCAGTACCTGGTGCAAACGGGCGTCGACGGCTTCGCTATCGACTTCGCTGAAATGCACCAGGCCCAGGCGTTCGGCTTCGCTGCCATTGAAGCGGGCGGCGGTTAGGGCCAGGCGGCGGGTCTGGGTCAGGCCAATGCGCCGCACCACAAAGGGTGCGATCTGCGCTGGCAGAATCCCTAAGGTGGTTTCCGGCAGGCCGAACTTGGCGTCCTGCTGGCAGATGGCGATATCCGACACGCAGGCCAGGCCAAAGCCGCCGCCGAGCACTGCGCCTTCCAGCACGGCAATCAGCACCTGTGGCGCGCTCTGCGCTTCTTCCAGCAAGCTGCCGAAGGCGCGGTTAAGGCTGCGGTAGGCATCACCACCAGCCGCACGAGCACCGGCCATATCCTTGATATCGCCACCGGCGCAAAAGTGCCCACCGGCGCCGCGCAGGACAATGGCGCGTACATTGAGGTCATTGCGCAGGCTTTCCAGCACTGCGCGCAGCTCCGTGACCATGGCCAGGCTCATGGCGTTGCGGCTGTCCGGGCGATTGAGGGTGATGTGCAGCACGCCGGCGTCGAGGCTTAGCAGCAGGGTTTCGCAGTTCGGTAGAGCGGCCATGGTCGCGTCCTCAGCCTTTCTTTTTGCCAGGCAGAATGCCCATCAGCTTGCAGATAATGCCCAGCATGATTTCGTCGGCACCGCCGCCGATGCTCACCAGGCGCACGTCGCGGTAAGCGCGGGCCACCGGGTTTTCCCACATGTAGCCCATGCCGCCCCAGTACTGCAGGCAGCTGTCGGTGACTTCACGGCCGAGGCGGCCGGCCTTGAGCTTGGCCATCGAGGCCAAGTTGGTTACATCGCGGCCGCGCACATACTGCTCGGTGGCCTGATAAACCAGGGCGCGCAGGCATTCGACTTCGGTCTGCAGTTCGGCCATGCGGAAGTGGATCACCTGGTTGTCGATCAGCGCATTGCCGAAGGTCTTGCGCTCTTTGCAGTAGTCGATGGTGGCGTTGATGCAGTGCTCCAGGCCCTTGATCATATTGGCCGCGCCGAACAGGCGTTCTTCCTGGAACTGCAGCATCTGCATCATAAAGCCGGCGCCTTCGTGGCCGATGCGATAGCGCTGCGGCACGCGCACGTTGTCGAAGAACACCTGAGCGGTCTCCGAGCTGCGCATGCCGAGTTTGTCCAGATGCGGGCTGACGCTGATGCCCGGGGTGTTCATCGGCACCATGATCAGCGACTTGTTGACGTGCGGCTTGTCGTCCGAGGTGTTGGCCAGCAGGCAGATGAAGTCAGCGCTGGGGGAGTTGGTGATCCACATTTTGCTGCCGTTGATCACGTAGTCGCTGCCGTCCTTGTGGGCG
>DASUOY010000456.1:0-3516 GCA_036276395.1 Pseudomonas sp. | reverse complement strand
AAGAAGGCCACCGCATTGACGGCCCAGAATTTGTACTTAAGGGAAAGGTCGCTAACCCAGTGGCTCATGCGGATGTCTTCTGTCGGTACGAGAGGAGGTTTGGCAAAGTGCCATTATCGGCACAAGTGCAGGCGCGGCCGTTGATCTCCATCAACGCCACGGCCTCTCGTTACAGTGGCGCGCGCAGTGAAGACCCTAGGTGGCCAGCTCGGGTGCGGGCGGCAGCTTAAAGAAGGCGCGGGCGCAGGCGCTGCTGTGCTCGGCCAATTGCTCCTGGGTCTCGCCACGATGCAGCGCCACTTCGCGCAGTACCTCGACAAGGAAGGCCGGCTCGTTGCGCCCGCTTTTCGGTTTGGGCCGCAGGCTGCGCGGCAGCAGGAAGGGCGAGTCGCTTTCCAGCATCAGGCGGCCGACGGGGATTTCCTTGACCAGCGGGTGCAGGTGGCTGCCGCGCCGCTCATCGCAGATCCAGCCGGTGATGCCGATATGCAGGTCCAGGTCGAGGTAGTTGAACAGCGCGCGTTTCTCCCCGGTAAAGCAGTGCACCACGGCGGCCGGCAACTGGTCGCGAAACTCGCGGACAATGGCCAGCAGGCGTTCATCGGCATCGCGCTCATGGAGGAACACCGGCAGTTGCAGCTCCACCGCCAGGGCCAGTTGCTGTTCGAGCACTTTTTCCTGTTGCGGGCGGGGCGAGAAGTCGCGATTGAAATCCAGGCCGCATTCGCCCACCGCCCGTACCCGCGCCTCACTAAGCAGGGCCTTGAGCTGGCTGTAACTGTCCGGGTTCCAGCTGCTGGCGTCGTGAGGATGGACGCCGGCGGTACTGAACAGTTGCTGGCCGCTGGCATCCAGTTGCAGGCATAGTTCCAGGGCCTGCTGGCTTTCCGCCAGGCTGGTGCCGGTGACCAGCATTTGCCTGACGCCTGCCGCATAGGCTCGGGCCAGCAGGGCCTCGGCCTGGGCGGCGAGGCTTGGATGAGTCAGATTGACGCCGATGTCGATGAGTTGCATGGTGCTACCTGTTGTGCTGAACAGGCAGCATAACAGAGCTTTTTGTTTATCAATAAAGTCAATAAATACAGTAATTTAGGTTTGCTAGCTAATCCTGTGTGCTAACTACGGCTGGCATCTGGTCGCGGCCTGTGACACCCTCCGCGCCCCGCGTGCGCAGGGAACTTGGCAAGCCCCGGCGCACTCTGAGCGAATCTTTTGCTCGATCCGCTGCCTTTACTTGCAGGCCAACTCTGCCCAGGAGCCCTGATGTCGCGTGCCTTGCTGCTGCTCTGTCTGCTGCTGTTGCCTTGGGCGGCAGGCGCGCGCGTTGCCGGCCCGCAGGAGAGCAGCCGGCCCGCGGCGGTGCGCGATTTGGCCAGCATCCGCAGCAGCGGCGAATTGCGCGTGCTGGTCAACCAGAGTCGACACAGCTCGGGCACGGTCAAGGGCCAGAGCATCGGCGTCGAATACCCGCGTCTGCGCGCGTTCGAGCAGTACCTCAATCGCACGGCCAAGGGCGGCCGCGCCCTCAAGCTCAAGCTGATCCCCAGGGCCAAGGATCAGTTGCTGGCGGCCTTGCAGCGCGGCGAGGGCGATCTGGTCGCGCCCGGCGAGTTGCTGGACAAGCCCCGGGGCAGCGCCATCCGCGCCAGCGCCGCGCTGCGCAGCAATGTGCCGCTGATTCTGGTGACGCGCCAGGGCAGCAGGCGTTACCAGAATCTGGAGCAGATGTCCGGGCGCAGCCTGGCCCTGGCGGCCGGCAGCGTTGCCGGTGAGGCCTTGCGCCCGATCAACCAGCGCCTGATGCAGAACCAGCGCTCGCCCATAGTGGTGGAGTGGGTCGATCCCAGCCTGGCCGTCGAGGATGTACTGGAAATGGTCCAGGCCGGGATCTTCAGCATGACGGTGGTCGAGCAGCCGATCGCCGAGCGCTGGGCCAAGGTCATGCCCAAGCTGCGCCTGGAGCGCCAGCTGGTGCTGGCCAGCGAGGGCGATCTGCGCTGGTTCGTGCACCGCGGCGCGCCGATGCTGGGGGCCAGTGTCGACCGTTTTCTCAAGAGCTATCAGCAGCCGGCCGATCAGGATGCGGCGTTTCAGCGGGTCTACCGGCGTCTGTACCGGGTGCATTACCCGCTCGGGCGCGCCGAGCGCCAGCGCCTGGAGAAGGTGCGCCCGGTATTGCAGCGTCACGCCGCGCAGCAGGGCTTCGACTGGCTGCTGCTGGCTGCCGTGGCCTTCAAGGAGTCGACCCTCAATCCGGCGGCGCGGGGAGCCGGTGGCGCGACCGGGCTGATGCAGATCACCCCGGCGGCGGCGCGCAGTGTCGGCGTGGGCAATATCGCGGCGCTGGACAACAATGTACTGGCCGCCAGCAAGTACCTGGCGCTGATCCGCCGCAACTTCTTCAACAGCCCCCAGCTGCACGAGCGCGAGCGTCAGGCCTTTATCCTGGCCGCCTACAATATGGGCCCGCAGCGGGTGCAGAGCCTGCGGGCCGAAGCGCGCCGGCGCGGGCTGAACCCCAACCAGTGGTTCTTCCAGGTCGAGCGGGTGGCCATGGAGCAGCTGGGCATGGGTGTGGTCAGCTATGTCAGCAGCGTCAACAAGTACCACCTGGCCTATGCTCGAGAGCGTTATCTACTGGAACCCTAGAGGCGGGTGAGTATTTAGATCACATAATTTGATATTTTTTAGCGGTTTTATCGGCTTTTATTATCTGTTAATTGGTCTAATCTTCACTCCATCACCTCTTACCCATAAGGACCGCTGCTGATGAACACTCTGCTCAAAACCGTACTTAGCACCCAGGCCGGCTATGGCCTGACCCTGCTGCGCATCGTTGCCGGCCTGACCTTCGCCGCCCATGGCGCGCAAAAGCTCTTCGGCTGGTTTGGCGGCTACGGCCTGGCTGGCGTTGGCCAGTGGATGGAAAGCATCGGCCTGGCTCCGGGTTATCTGCTGGCCCTGCTGGCCGGTAGCGCCGAGTTCTTCGGTGGCCTGGCGCTGGTTATCGGCTTGCTGGTACGCCCTGCGGCGGCGGTTCTGGCGGTTACCATGCTGGTGGCGATCGTCACGGTGCACCTGGCCAATGGCTTCTTTATGAGCAACAACGGCTACGAGTTTGCCCTGGCCTTGCTGGCCATCAGCCTGGCGGTGATGATCGAAGGCGCCGGCAAGCTGTCGCTGGATCAACGTATCGCCGGTTGATTCAGGCAGTGCGACAACCAAGGCCCACCTCGTGTGGGCCTTGTGCATTTCAGGGGTTGCTGGCCCGGGCGTTGGCCAGTTGCTCGGCGGCATCCAGGCGCAGGCGCTCGCGTTCGTCGAACTGTTCGCTGGCCAGTTGGCCGATGGCGGCGTGCTTGTCGCTGGCGCTGAGGCCGGGGTTGGCTTCGATCGCCGCTTTGGCCGTGCGGTAACTGGCAATGCGCTGGTTCCAGCTGCGGCGCTGCTGATCGAGGGCCTCCAGGCGGCGGGTGGCTTCAGCCCCGACCAACTGCTGGCGCAGCTGGCGGATCT
>DASUOY010000455.1:0-12445 GCA_036276395.1 Pseudomonas sp. | reverse complement strand
CGCGGCCAGGGCGTCGAGGGTCTGTTTGACCATCTCCGGTGGCTCGTTGTAGCAGGGCACGTGGATCGACACCTTGGGCCGGTAGGCGGTGTCGGTCAGCACCGGCAGGAACGGCCGGCGACGGGTGCGGGTCCAGGCGGTCTCGGCCAGTTCATGGGCCTCGGTGAGCAGCACGATAAACACGCCGAACGCGCCTATACCGAGCAGCAGGCCGACCAGCAGGCTGAACCAGGTGCTGTACTGCTGGCTGTAGTCGTAGCCGATCCACACCAGGGCCGAGCCGCCGGCGAAGGCGACAAAGGTCAGGAAGGTGCGCCCGCGCTGACGCAGGGCGCTGCCGTCGATCAGCATCAGGGCCAGGCTGAGCAGGGCCAGCACCACCGAGGCAATGGCCAGCAGGCGCCACTGCGGAATGGCCACCACCGGGCCCTCGAAGGCGAACTTGGCCTGGCGGTCGAGGTTGTATACGCCCCAGTACGCGCCCACCGCGCCTTCATCGCTGGCCTTCCACGGCTGGTCGAAGGCTTCGATAACGAAGTAGTTGTAGCCCTTGGCGTTCAGCGCGTTGACCAGGGTGCGCAGGTAGATGGCCTGGTCCGCCTGGGAGGCGTCGGCGCCGCCGCGCATGCGGCCGTTGCTCGGCCAGCCGACTTCGGAGAGCAGCAGCGGTTTTTTCGGGAAGAGTTTCTTCAGCTCCTTGGCACGCTCCAGGACGAACTCGGTGGAGTCCTCCATCGGCACGAACTCCCAGTAGGGCAGCACGTGTGCGGCGATCAGGTCGGTATGCTTGGCCAGCTGCGGGTGTTCCTGCCAGATGTGCCACTGTTCGGAGGTGGTTACCGGCACCTTGACCGCGGCGCGCACGCGGTCGATATAGGCAATCAGGTTCTCTGGTGTCACTTCGCTGCGGAACAGCGCCTCGTTACCCACCACCACGCGCACGACGCTGCGTGAGTCGTTGGCGATCTCGATGGCCTTGGCGATTTCGCGCTCGTTGCGCTCCAGATCCGGGCTGATCCAGATACCCAGGGTTACGCGCAGGCCGAATTCTTCCGCCAGGCGGGGGATTTCGGCCAGGCGGCCGTCCACCGAATAGGTGCGGATATTGTCGGTTTGGGTGGCCAGCAGCTCAAGGTCGGCGCGAATCTGGCTGTCGCTCGGGTACGTGCCGTTCTGCGGATTCTGCCCGGCGCGGAAAGGCGAGAAGGAATAGCCGGAAATCTGTTCCGGCCAGTCCGGCGCGCTGACCGGGCGGTTGTACAGCGCCCAGATTCCGGTAAACAAGGCAGCAATCGCCAGGAAGATCACCAGGTTCAGTCCAAACTTACGCGAAGGCATAGTGAGCGGGTCCAGCAAGAGGGCAAAAAGGTACGACAGGGCTGTCGGGTGGCGCATCCTACGCCGCCACCACAGGGCTGTATAGCCTGCTTTGGCGCGCTCGGATGGGCTGTCCCGAAGGCGCCGCCGTGGCCTGTGCCGGCGGTGTTGCCAGGGCCGCGGACAATGGCCGTGATAGAGGGCTTGGGCCTGGCGGCAGGGCTTTCTATAATGCGCGCCGCCCGACCCTAACTAGGTAGAGATGATGGCTATCGACGAACAACGCTTTGCGGGAATCGCCCGTTTATATGGCCGCGAAGGGGCCGAACGGCTGGCGGCCGCCCATGTTGCCGTGGTCGGTATCGGTGGTGTGGGCTCCTGGGCGGCCGAGGCGCTGGCGCGCAGCGGGGTCGGCGAGATTTCCCTGTTCGACCTGGACGATGTCTGCATCAGCAACAGCAACAGGCAACTGCATGCCCTGGACAGTACGATCGGCCAGCCCAAGGTCGAGGTGATGGCGGCGCGCATTCGCGCCATCAACCCGGCCTGCGTGGTACATGCGGTGGCGGATTTCGTCACCCGCGAGACCATGGCCGAGTACATCACCGAGCAGCTGGATGCGGTGATCGACTGCATCGACAGCGTCAACGCCAAGGCCGCGCTGATTTCCTGGTGCAAGCGGCGCAAGATTCAGGTGATCACCACCGGCGGCGCGGGCGGGCAGATTGATCCGACGCAGATCCAGGTGGGCGACCTGAACAAGGCCTGGAACGATCCGCTGGCCTCCAAGGTGCGCTCGACCCTGCGCCGCGACTATGGCTTTTCCCGTACGCCGGGGCGCAATTACAGCGTGCCCTGCGTGTTTTCCACCGAGCAGTTGCGCTACCCCAAACCGGACGGCACGGTCTGCCAGTACAAGGGCTTCGTCGGCGAAGGGGTCAAACTGGACTGTGCCGGCGGTTTTGGCGCGGTGACCATGGTTACCGCCAGCTTTGGCATGGTGGCGGCGGCCAAAACGGTGGACAAACTGGTGGCCGGGGCGCGCCGACCTGCCGAACGGGCACCGACCTGAGGGTACGGCTCGGCCAGCCTTGGCTAGGCTAAGGCAATAGGCGTGCTGGCTGGCTGCCAGCACTCTGGCTAAATCTTGAGTCGAGGTGTTTGGTGTCGGATCGGCCACGCCCCTTGTTGCAACGGCTTTCTGCTGGCCTGCTGGCGGCGTTGGTCCTGCTCGGCTGCCCGCATACCCAGGCAAGCGAGACGGTGCGCGTCGGCACCGGCGACTGGGTGCCCTATGTCGATCAGGGACGCAGCGATGGCGGCGCTCTGGCCCGCCTGATCCGCACGATCTTCGCGGATGCCGGCTACCAGGTTGAATTTATCTACTACCCCTGGGACCGCAACCTGCTGATGCTCCAGCAAGGCGGCCTGGATGCGGTGATGCCCTATATCTGTAACAAGGCGCGCCAGCGCGTCAGCACCTGCAGCGAGCCGCTGGTCAAGGGCGAGGTGGTGCTGTTCCACCGCCAGGACAAGCCCTTCGACTGGCAGGGCATTGCCGATTTGCAGCCTTATCGCATCGCCACCACCCTGGGCTACTCCTACGGTCCGCAATTCGATGAAGCGCAGCAGGCTGGCTTGTTGCAGGTGCAGCAGAGTCATAAGGAAGACACCGGCTTTCGCCTGCTGGAACTGGGGCGCATCGACCTGCATCCGCAGGACCGGGCGGTGGGCTACGCCATGCTGCGCCGGCTGTTTTCCGAGCAGGCGCGCGCGCACATCACCCATCATCCGCGCCAGTTGAATAGCGAGCCGCTGCACCTGCTGTTTCGTAAGAACGACGCGCAAGCCGACCGGTTGCGCGGGATTTTCAATGCGGGTTTGCGCCGTTTTGCCGCAAGCGGCGAGTTGCAGCGTTTGCAGCAGGCGCTGTATTCGGGCAATCCGGATCAGTGGCTGACCGAGCCCTGATCGTTCTGCAGCAGTTGCTGCATGCGCTTGAGCACCGCCTGCAGGCCGTTGCTGCGCGAGGGTGACAGTTGCCGGGTCAGGCCGAGCTGGGTAAACCAGCCGGGCAGATCCAACTGTTGCAGCTCGGCCCTTGGCAAGCCGTTGACCCTGACCAGCAGCAGCGCGAGCAGGCCGCGCAGCAGACGCGCTTCACTGCTGGCGCGAAATTGCCAGTGCTGCCCCACACATTCGGCGACCAGCCAGACCTGGCTCTCGCAGCCCTGCACGCGGTTGGCCTCGCAGCGTTCGGCGTCGCTCAAGGGCTCCAGCCGCTCGCCCCATTGCATCAGCAAGCGTGCCCGCTGTTCCCAGCCGGGGCATTGGCCGAAGGTGTCCAGGGCTTGCTGGGCGAGGGGAGGCAGATTCATTGCAGCAGTTCCAGGGCCTGGTCGAGGGCGGTGAAGAAACGCTGCAGATCGGCCGAGTCGTTATACAGACCCAGGGATACCCGAATCGCGCCGCTCAGGCCCAGGCCGTGCAGCAGCGGCATGGCGCAGTGATGGCCGGCGCGCACGGCGATGCCCTGTTCGGTCAGCAGGTGAGCGAGGTCGGCGTTGTGCACGCCCTCGACCACAAAACTGGCCAGCGCCACCCGGGGCTCGCCGAGCAGGCGCACGCCCTGGCGCTGCTGCAGCCCGCTAAGCAGCTCGGTATGCAGAGCCGCCTCGTGGGCACTGACGGCGCTGGCGTCGAGGCCGGCCAGATAATCCAGGCTGGCGCCCAGGGCGATCACCGCGGCGATTGGCGGGGTGCCGGCCTCGAAGCCCAGCGGCGCTTCGCGGAAGCTGGCCTGTTGGTAGTCCGTGTGCAGCAGCATTTCGCCACCGAACTGCCAGTGCTGGAGATGTTGCAGCGCCTCCGGACGGCCGTAGAGCAGGCCGACCCCGTCCGGGCCATAGAGCTTGTGGCTGGAGCAGACATAGAAGTCGCAGCCCAGCGCCTGCATATCATGGCGGCCATGCACCACGCCCTGGGCGCCATCGACCACGCTCAGCGCGCCCTGGGCTTTGCCCAGAGCCAGCAGTTGTTGCAAGGGCTGCCAGCAGCCCAGCACGTTGGACAGCTGACTGACGGCCAGCAGCTTGGTGCGCGGGCCGATCAGTTGGGCGGCTTGCTGCAGGTCGATCAGGCCGTTGCTGCCGAGTGGCAGCACCACCAGCTTGAGTTGGCGGCGCAGCGCCAGTTGCTGCCAGGGCAGCAGGTTGGCGTGGTGTTCCAGGGCGCTGATGACGATCTCGTCGCCGGCCTGGAACTGCTGCTCCAGGCCATAGGCCAGCAGGTTGAAGGCCTCGGTGGCGCTGCGGGTAAAGATGATTTGTGTAGGTTCTGCTGCATGTAGCCAGTGCGCGACCTTCTCCCGGCTCGCCTCGAAGGCGCGGGTGGCGCGTTCGCCCGGCAGATGCTGGGCTCGATGCACATTGGCCGCGCCGCCGGCGTAGTAACCGAGCAGGGCGTCGAGCATGGCCTGGGGTTTTTGCGCGGTGGCGGCGCTGTCCAGATAGGTCTGGCCTTCGGCTTCGAGGGCCGAGATGCCAGGAAAGTCAGCGCGCCAGGGGGAGATCAGTGACATTGGCTTCGGCACCGCAGGAACTGTCTGCTGAGTATAAATAGACAGGCCGGGCATGGGCCCGGCCTGTGCGACTGCGCAGCGCTTAGTTGTGCGCGTGCAGGGCTTCGTTCAGCTCAATCGCCGACTTGTGGCTCTTGCACTCCACCGCGCCGGTTTGCGAGTTGCGGCGGAACAGCAGGTCGGGCTGGCCGGCCAGTTCGCGGGCCTTGAGTACCTTGACCAGCTCGCCCTTGTCGTCGAGCAGCGCCACCTTGGTGCCGGCGGTGATATACAGGCCGGATTCCACGGTGTTGCGGTCGCCCAGGGGAATGCCGATACCTGCGTTGGCGCCAATCAGGCAGCCTTCGCCGACGCTGATGACGATATTGCCGCCGCCGGACAGGGTGCCCATGGTCGAGCAGCCGCCGCCCAGGTCAGAGCCCTTGCCGACGAATACGCCAGCGGAAACGCGGCCTTCGATCATGCCCGGGCCAGCGGTGCCGGCATTGAAGTTGACGAAGCCTTCGTGCATCACCGTGGTGCCTTCACCCACATAGGCGCCCAGGCGGATGCGCGCGCTGTCGGCGATACGCACACCGCTCGGCACCACGTAGTCGGTCATCTTGGGGAACTTGTCGACCGAGAAGACTTCCAGCAGCTCGCCTTTCAGGCGCGCTTCCAGCTGGCGCTCGGCCAGTTCGCTGAGGTCGATGGCGCCGCGGCTGGTCCAGGCGACGTTGGGCAGCAGCGGGAAGATGCCGCTGAGGTTGAGGCCGTGGGGCTTGACCAGGCGATGCGACAGCAGGTGCAGCTTGAGGTAGGCCTCAGGCGTGCTGGTCGGGGCGACGTCGGCGTCGAGGAAGGTGGCCACCAGCGGGTTGTGGCTCTCGGCCAGGCGGGTGAGCAGGGCGGCCTGGGCGGCGTCGATGCCCTTGAGGGCTTCGGCCAGTTCACCGGCCTGGCTGCTGGTGAAGGCGATGGCCTGATTGCCGCCGCTGTAGCCGAGGATGGCGGCGGCCTTGGTGCTCAGCTCAACGGCCGGGTTGAGCAATGGCTGGGCGTAGAAGACTTCCAGCCAGCTGCCCTGGCGATTCTGGGTGCCGACGCCGAAGGCGATGCTGAAGAGGTTGCTGCTCATATAAGGGTTCCTTACCACGAAATCGAAAAAAATCAGGCCAGTTCGGCGGCGTAGCGCTCGGGCTTGAAGCCGACCAGGGTCTTGTCACCGAGATCCAGCACCGGGCGCTTGATCATCGAGGGTTGAGCGAGCATCAGTGCGATGGCCTTGTTCTGCTCAAGGTCAGCCTTCTGTTCGTCGCTCAGTTTGCGGAAGGTGGTGCCGGCGCGGTTCAGGATGCTTTCCCAGCCATGCTCATTGCACCACTTTTCCAGGTTGCCACGGTCGATGCCGCAGGCTTTGTAATCATGAAAGGCGTAGCTTACCCCGTGCTCGTCGAGCCAGGTGCGGGCTTTTTTCATGGTGTCGCAGGCTTTGATGCCGTAGAGGGTCTTGTTCATCAGAGGCTCTTCACAAAATCGCGGATGCGCTCGGCGGCTGCCACGCATTCGGCCAGCGGCGCGACCAGGGCCATGCGCACGCGGCCCGCGCCTGGGTTCTCGCCATTTACGCTACGCGACAGATAGGAGCCAGGCACCACGGTGACATGCTCGCGGGCAAACAGCTCGCGGGTAAATGTTTCATCGTCTATCGGCGTTTTTGCCCACAGGTAGAAGCCGCCATCCGGGCGCTGTACATCCAGCACGCCATCGAGAACCCGCAGCACGGCGTCGAACTTCTCGCGGTACAGATCGCGGTTGGCTTTGACGTGGGCTTCGTCGTTCCAGGCAGCTACGCTGGCCAGCTGGGTTTGTACCGGCATGGCGCAGCCGTGGTAGGTACGGTACAGCAGGAAAGATTTCATTATGTCGGCGTCGCCGGCCACGAAGCCCGAACGCAGGCCCGGCAGGTTGGAGCGCTTGGACAGGCTGTGGAACACCACGCAGCGGGCAAAATCGCTGCGGCCCAGTTCGGCGCAGGCGGTCAGCAGGCCGGCGGGCGGGTTGGCCTCGTCGAAATACAGCTCGCTGTAGCACTCGTCGGCGGCGATCACGAAGTCGAACTTATCGGCCAGGGCGATCAGCTTCTTCAAGGTTTCCAGCGGAATCAGCGCGCCGGTGGGGTTGCCCGGCGAGCAGAGGAAGAGGATCTGGCAGCGTTGCCAGACGGCGTCGCTGACTGCGTCGAAATCCGGGTTGAAGCCATGTTCTTCCAGGCACGGCAGGTAGTGCGGCTGCGCGCCGGCGAGCAGGGCCGCGCCTTCGTAGATCTGATAGAAGGGGTTGGGGCTGACCACCAGGCCAGGCTCTTGGCCGGGCGCGCTGCGCTGCACCACGGCCTGGGTGAAGGCGAACAGTGCCTCGCGGGTGCCATTGACCGGCAGCACGTGGCGCGCAGGGTCGAGCGCGCCGGCCTGCAGGTTGAAGCGCCGGCTGCACCAGTTGGCAATCGCTTCGCGCAGCGCCGGGATACCCAGGGTGGTGGGGTAGACCGCCAGCTGTTCCAGGTTGGCGCTCAGCGCCTCGGCGACGAAAGCCGGCGAGCGGTGCTTGGGTTCGCCGATGGACAGGGCGATGGCAGGCTTGTGCGCGGGCGGCTGGACGCCGCCGAGCAGGGCGCGGAGCTTTTCGAAGGGGTAGGGCTGTAGCTGTTGCAGGGCGTTATTCATGCTTCTTTCCTGGATAGTGCGGGCGCTCACTGGGGCGGCCTGCGCTTGTCGCTTTAAGCTGTGGTGATCAAAAGGTGATGCGGTTGACTTCGGTTTTCTGTGCGCTGGCGTCCGACAGTTGCTTGACTATGGCTTCCTGCAGGCGGGTACACAGCTCCGGGTCGGACAGCGGCTGGTTGTGCGCGTCGGTGACGAAGAATACGTCCTCCACCCGCTCGCCCAGGGTGGCGATCTTGGCGTTCTGCAGCGACAGATCGAAGTCGAGGAAGATCCGCCCGATCCGCGCCAGCAGGCCGGGGCGGTCCGGGGCAATCAGCTCGAGTATGGTCACCGGGCGATGGGCGTCGTTGTGGATGGTCACCTGGGGCGCGAAGGCAAAGTGCTTGAGCTGGCGCGGCACCCGGCGCTGGATGATGGCCGGGTAGTCGTCGGGGTTCTTCAGGGCGTCGATCAGGCCCTGGCGAATCTGCTTGATGCGCGCCGGGTTGTCGCCGATCGAGCCGCCTTCGCCTTCCAGCACTATGTAGGTGTCGAGGGTGAACTGGCTGGTGGAGGTGAGAATCCGTGCGTCATGGATATTCAGGTTGAGCTGGGCCATGGCGGCCACGGTCACGGCGAAGAAGTCGTGCTGGTCCGGGGCATAGATAAAGATCTGCGTACCGCCCTCGAACTCGCGCTGAGTGGTTTCCTTGATCAGCACCAGGGGGTCAGCGTCGCTCGGGTGCTGCAGTATCGCCTCGCTGTGCCAGGCCACGTCCTCGGCACTGTGGCGCAGGAAGTAATCGTCGCCCAGCTGCGACCACAGTTGCTCTGCATCGTCTGGGTCCAAACCGCCGCGCATCAGAAGTTCCAAGGCGCTGCTTTGGGTCAGGCGGATCTGCTCCTCGCGGTCCAGCGGGTTTTCCAGGCCGCGGCGCAAGGCGCGCTTGGTCTCGGTGTAGAGCTGGCGCAGCAGGCTGGCGCGCCAGGAGTTCCACAGGCTGGGGTTGGTGGCGTTGATGTCGGCCACGGTCAGCACATAGAGGTAGTCCAGGCGGGTCTGGTCGCCGACCAGGCGGGCGAAGTCGAAGATCACCTGGGGGTCGGACAGGTCCTTGCGCTGCGCCGTGGTGGACATCACCAGATGGTGCTGGACCAGCCAGACGATCAGCTTGGACTCCCAGTTGGGCAGCTGGTGGCGCAGGCAGAAGGCCTCGGCATCCACCGCGCCGAGCTCAGAGTGGTCGCCGCCGCGGCCCTTGCCGATATCGTGGTAGAGCCCGGCCAGATAGATCAGCTCGGGCTTGGGCAGGGTGTCGATCAGCTCGCTGGCCAGGGGGAACTTCTCCGCCAGCTCGGTCCACTTGAACTTGCGCAGGTGCTTGATCAGGTTGAGGGTGTGCGCGTCGACCGTATAGATGTGGAACAGGTCGTGCTGCATCTGCGCGACTATCTGGCCGAACTCCGGCAGATAGCGGCCGAGAATGCCGTAGCGGTTCATCCGCCGCAGGTTGCGGTGGATGCCCTGGGGGCTCTTGAACAGCTCGATAAACAGGCTGGTGTTGCGGATATCGCGGCGGAAATCGTCGTCGATCAGCTGGCGATGCTCGCGCAGCAGGCGAATGCTGTCGGCGCATACGCCCTTGATCTCCGGGTGCTGGGCCATCAGCACGAAGACTTCCATGATGGCGAAGGGGGTGCGCTTGAATACGTTGGGGTGGGGGACTTCGATATAGCCATCGCGCAACTGGAAACGGCTGTTGAGCGGGCTTACCGGACCGATTTCACCGGCGCGCAGGATCTGCTCCTCGAAGTGCTGGTTGATCAGGTCGCTGAGTTCGGCGATGGCCATGACCACCCGGTAGTACTTCTGCATAAAGCGCTCGATGGCGCGCTTGCTGTCGCTGTCCTCGTAGCCGAGCAGGGTCGCCACCTTGCTCTGGTGGTCGAACAGCAGGCGGTCTTCGGCACGGCCCGCGAGCATATGCAGGGCGTAGCGCACCTTCCAGAGAAACTCCTGGCTGGCGGCGAGCAGGGCGTATTCGCTTTCCAGCAGGAAGCCCTGGCCGACCATGGCGTGCAGGTTGAGCGTGCCGAAATGCCGGCGCGCCACCCAGAGAATGGTCTGGATATCGCGCAGGCCGCCGGGAGAGCCTTTGACGTTGGGCTCCAGGTTGTATTCGGTGTCGTTGTACTTGCCGTGGCGCGCCCGCTGTTCCTCGTGCTTGGCCAGGTAGAAGTGCTTGCTCGGCCACATCTGCTCGGTGCTGGTGACCGCCTGCATACGCTGGCGCAGGCGCTCGGGGCCGGCGATGGTGCGACTTTCCATCAGGTTGGTGATCACCGTCAGGTCGGCGCGGGCCTCACTGGCGCACTCATCCACCGAACGCACGCTTTGTCCCACTTCCAGGCCGATATCCCAGAGCAGGGTGAGGAAGCGTTCGATCGGCTCGCGAAAGGTTTCGTGGTCGTCGCTGTCCAGCAGGATCAGCAGGTCGATATCCGAGTAGGGGTGCAGTTCGCCGCGGCCATAACCGCCCACCGCCAGCAGGGCGATATCCGCATCTTCGCTCCAGGACAGGCGGTCCCAGGCCTCGCGCAGGATCTGGTCGACAAACCAGGCGCGGTCCTCGACCAGGCGGCGCACGTCGCGGCCCGCCTTGAAGCGCTCGTCGAGCACCTCATGGGCATGGCGGATAACCTTCTTGAAGGCGGCGATGGGGCTGGACTTGAGCGCCAGTTCCGCCTGGAACTGGCCGCGGTCGAACAGTTCGGGATCTACCTGCGGCATGGAGCGGCCTTCCTTCTATAACGCGCGGCGAGCGGGGCTCTGCTGGGGCTTAGGCGGACGTGCGGGGGATGCTGTCGTCGCTACGCAGGGTGAAAATCTCGTAGCCGTCGGCGGTCACCAGAATGGTGTGTTCCCACTGGGCGGAGAGCTTGCGGTCCTTGGTAATGGCGGTCCAGCCGTCGCCGAGCAGGCGGGTTTCCGCGCGGCCCTGGTTGATCATCGGCTCGATGGTGAAGGTCATGCCTTCCTTGAGCTCCATGCCGGTGCCGGCGCGGCCGTAGTGCAGCACTTGCGGCTCCTCATGGAATACTGCGCCAATGCCGTGGCCGCAGTATTCGCGTACCACGGAGAAACCGTTCTTCTCGGCATGCTTCTGGATCACTTCGCCGATATCGCCCAGGCGTGTGCCCGGCTTGACCAGCTGGATGCCCTTGTACATGCACTCCTGGGTCACTTGCGCCAGGCGCTCGGCCCACTCCGGTACTTTGCCGACCATAAACATCTTGCTGGTATCGCCGTGGTAGCCATCCTTGATCACGGTGATGTCGATATTCAGCACATCGCCATCCTTCAGCGGCTTGTCATTGGGGATGCCGTGGCACACCACATGGTTGACCGAGGTGCAGATCGACTTGGGGAAGCCTTTATAGTTGAGTGGCGCTGGAATGGCCTGCTGCACGTTGACTATATAGTCGTGGCAGATGCGGTCGAGCTCTTCGGTGGTGATGCCGGGCTTGACGTGTTCGCCAATCATTTCCAGTACTTCGGCAGCCAAACGACCGGCTACGCGCATTTTCTCGATTTCGGCGGGCGTTTTGATGGTAACGGACATGTGCGGCTCTCGAACGCGAACAGAAAGGGCGTCATCTTAACAGCTACAGGCCGCCAGCCATAAGCGCCACGTGAAAACCTGCGGTTGAGCAGGCTGCATGTGCTGCTGTCTGCGTGTAGCTTGCGCCTGACTTTTATGATATAAAACGCGCCGCTTTACGGGCTGTGTGCCCGAAAGCTTAAACCCACACACGTATCGACACGGTTTCCTGGGTGCCTTGCGACAAGTTCGCCGGGTTGGAGATCGGGATACGTGGAGGCCTAACCCGACTTATCAAGGAACTATCATGTCCCAAGTCAACATGCGCGATATGCTGAAGGCCGGTGTGCACTTCGGCCACCAGACCCGTTACTGGAACCCGAAAATGGGCAAGTACATTTTCGGCGCGCGTAACAAGATTCACATCATCAACCTGGAAAAAACCCTGCCGATGTTCAACGAGGCTCTGTCCTTCGTTGAGAAGCTGGCTGCCGGCAAGAACAAGATCCTGTTCGTTGGCACCAAGCGTTCCGCCGGCAAGATCGTTGCTGAAGAAGCAGCACGTTGCGGTTCGCCGTACGTCGATCATCGCTGGTTGGGCGGCATGCTGACCAACTACAAAACCATCCGCGCCTCGATCAAGCGTCTGCGTGATCTGGAAGTTCAGTCCCAGGACGGTACTTTCACTAAGCTGACCAAGAAAGAAGCCCTGATGCGCACCCGTGATCTGGAAAAACTGGATCGCAGCCTGGGTGGTATCAAGGACATGGGTGGTCTGCCGGACGCTCTGTTCGTGATCGACGTTGACCACGAGCGCATTGCTATCACCGAAGCCAACAAGCTGGGTATCCCGGTTATTGGCGTGGTCGATACCAACAGCAGCCCGGAAGGCGTTGACTACATCATCCCAGGCAACGATGACGCCATCCGCGCCATCCAGCTGTACATGGGTGCCATGGCTGACGCAGTAGTGCGTGGCCGCAGCAACGCCAACGGCGGCACCGACGAATTCGTCGAGCAAGCCCCGGCTGCAGAAGCTGCTGAAGGCTAAGTAAAACGCGCATAGCGTTTGCTTAGTTCGCAAAAAGGGGGCTTGGCCCCCTTTTTGCCACCTTGAAAACCATCGCCGACGTACAGTTGCAACCGTTTCTGAGCATTGTCGGCAATGCGTTACGAATTGAGCGCCCGTTTTTGGCGGGTGGAATGGTTAACAACCTATCCAGAGGATTTTGAAATGGCAGAAATTACTGCAGCGTTGGTTA
>DASUOY010000454.1:0-2540 GCA_036276395.1 Pseudomonas sp. | reverse complement strand
TCCGCTGCGGCTGCTGTCTTGGCAAAGCGCCTTCCATGGTCTTTTCTTCAGCAGAACAACAGCCGTTACGCCTAGGCATGGTGGCAGCGTTGCTTTGCTCGCCCAGTTTGCTCTTTACGCGGCTTTCTGTTGCTCCGCGGTATCTGCACAGCTCGGTTGTGACGCGTTTTATGGGTGATGGATAGCGATAAATTGCCAACCCACTGAAATGGAACGGACAGCTAAAGGACGGCCATTATGAAGCGCTGGGTATCATGGGTAATGGTGTTGGGTTGCGCCGGTTCGGCATTCGAGGTTCAGGCTTATCAGCCCAGTATCGATATCACGGGCACCAGCCTGACCGAACTGATGAACCTGAACATCACCTCCTTGTCGCGTAAAGAGGAGGCTCTGAACAAGGCCCCCGCCGCGGTCTATGTGATCACCAACGATGAACTCAAGCGCATGGGGGTGACCCATATCGCCGAAGCGCTGCGCTATGTGCCAGGCGTGGAGGTAGTGCGTCAGGAGGCTAACAAGTGGGCGATCAGCATACGAGGCTTCAACTCGCGTTCGGCTAACAAGCTGCTGGTGATGATTGACGGTCGCAGCGTCTATAGTCCCTTCTTCTCCGGCGTGCTCTGGGAGGAGAAGGACGTGGTGCTGGAGGATGTCGAGCGCATCGAGGTAATCCGCGGCCCCGGTGGCACCACCTGGGGCGCCAACGCGGTGAACGGGGTGATCAATATCATCACCAAGGACAGCCGCGACACCCTGGGTGGCCAAGTCAAGATCGGCGCCGGTCTTGAGGAGCGCAGCCTTACTCAGGCCCGTTACGGTTGGCGCATCGACGAGCAGACTACGGCGCGGGTCTACGGCAAATTTACCGAGCGGGATGACAGCGGCAGCGGGCCGAGTTCGCGCAATTTCCGCGAGGACGGCGCGCGCATGCGCCAGACGGGTTTTCGCCTCGATCGCGACTCGCCGGAGCAAGGCCATTTGACCCTGCAGGGCGATCTCTACGAGGGTGATCTCGGCCCTAACTATCACGGTTTTGGCAGCCTCGGCCAGGAGCAGGACGGCGGCAACCTAAAGCTAGACTGGTCCTACTCGCCGGTGCCTGAGCGCAGCCATGACTTACAGCTCTACTACGACAACACCACCCTGGAAATAGGCGGGATAAGCGACAGGCGCCACCTGTGGAGCTTTGACTACCAGATGCGTCAGCGCTGGGAGAACCATGAACTGGTCGGCGGCGTCGGTTACCGGCGCGGCTCCGACAATATCGATATTCTCTCCAACCCCTTAATGCCGATTACGATGCTTCCAGAGCAGCGCAACGAGAGGCTGCTGAGTGCCTTTATCCAGGATGACATCGCCTTTCTCGACGACCGCTTGCACCTGATCCTGGGCAGTAAGTACGAGCGCAACGACTACTCCAAGGAGGAGTGGCAGCCCAGTGTGCGGGTTTCCTATACCTTCGATGCTGCGCTGATCTGGGCCGCCTGGTCGCGCGCGGTGCGCACACCGTCGCGCCTGGAGCATGATCTGGCCGTGGCCGGCCGTCCTATTGGCGATCAACTCAAGCCTGACCACGCGAGCGTTTATGAACTGGGTTGGCGTCAGCAGTGGGGCAGTCGTTGGCAGCTGGATATCGCCACCTACTGGGCCGAGTACGAGGATCTCCTCACTACTGAAGGGACACTCTTGCAACCGGTTTTCGCCAACGAGATGCAGGGCGAAGTCAAAGGCATCGAAACCTCCCTGAGCTATCAGGCTCGCAGCAACTGGCTGTTGCGCCTGAACTATAGCCACGCCGAGATGGACTTGTCGGTATCCCCCGGTAGCCGCTCGACCGCTACGCCCGAGATGGTCGAGGGGCAGATGCCGCAGGACATGCTGCAACTGATCTCGCTCTGGGATATCAACCCCAAATGGCAATTGAACACCTACCTGCGTTATGTCGATGAGTTGCCGGCACTGCAGCAGGCCTATAGCTACTGGGCAGGGGATATCAGCTTGGTTTGGCGCCCACAGCAGCAGACCACTGTGCAATTGGTCGCCCGTCATCTGGGTCATTCCGAGCACCATGAGTGGGGCGTCAACGCCGCCAATGCGGTGGAGCCGGATCTGGCCCTCTACCTGACCCAGGAGTTTTAGGTCATGGGCCTCGGTTTACGGCCCAGCGCTAATCTATTGCGCTGGCTGTTGCTGGGCATCGGCCTGAGTTGTGCCTCGCCGTTGCGGGCGCAGGCTACGGATATCGCCTATCAAATCAAGGCGTCCTATATCTATAACTTTCTGCAGTTTGTGCGCTTCCCCCAGGAGGCCCTGCAGAGCGACGGCACGTTGAGCGTCTGCATTCTCGGCGAGGATCGTTTCGGCCATGCCCTGGATGCCATCGACGGCTCCACGACACCGCAAGGCCAGGTCAGGGTTAGGCGCTTGGGGCATTACGCGCAGGATATGCCCCTGGCGAGCTGCAACGTGCTCTATCTGATTGACTCGGAGCGTCGAGGCGCCGAGGCCATCCTGAGCAAGATCGACCAGGCTCAGGTGCT
>DASUOY010000453.1:0-2149 GCA_036276395.1 Pseudomonas sp. | reverse complement strand
AACCAGACACAGTGCTTTGTGGATGCCAGGGCAAAAGGCAGAGACATAGCGACCAGCAGATGCAAACCCATACGATCAACGGCGCCAGCCTGCGCCGGCCCCGGGGTGGTCGGCTGCTAGACTCCAATGGGCGATACGGATCATCCAGAGTCCCTACGGAGTTCTTGTCATGCCCAAATATGTGATCGAACGAAACCTCCCCGGTGCAGGAAAACTCAGTGCCGCCGAACTGCACGCCATCTCCCAGAAATCCTGCGCGGTGTTGAGCAGCATGGCGCCGAAGGTGCAGTGGCAGCACAGCTATGTCACGGACGACAGGGTGTACTGCGTGTATATCGCCGACAATGAACAGCTGGTGCGCGAACACGCCGAGCGCGGCGGCTTCCCGGTAGACCGGGTGTCGGTGGTCAAGGCCATCATTGATCCGACGACCTCCGAGTAACGCGGCAGCGGCTCGCTCAACCGGAGCGATGCACATGCCCTGCGAGCAGCAGGTCCACCGAGCCAGCTCGTCGCCTTGCGGCCCGCCTCAGTGCGGCCGCTGATTGATCAGGTAGGTCAGCAACTCCGGCTCATCGGCATCCGCCAGCTGCTGCACCGTGCGAAACGGCAACTCGCTCAACATCGCCTGCCAGAACGGCGCGGCCAGTGGGTCTTGCGGGTACAGGCTGACCACCCAGGGCTGCTGGCTGGCGAGTATCACCTGCTCCACCAGTGCCCGGCCGATACCCTGCCGGCGGTATTTCTTGAGGACAAACAGGTCGGCAAATTCCAGGGCATCCACCCCGGGGATTTCGCTGCGCTCGATCAACAGAAAGCCGGCGATAAAGCCCTCCACCAGAATCAACTGAGCGCTCCAGCCCGGGCGCTGCCAGTACAGAGCCAGATACTCATCGTGGATATAGAAGCGCCCGTCGAGTTCCACATCCTCCTGCTCCCAGTCCGACGACTCGTAGGCATAGAACTGGTAGAGGTTGCGGATCAGCGGCAACTGCTCGGTGGTGGTGGGCACTAATTGGATAGGCATGGCGCGCTCGGCAACAGAAAGGCAGAGCGGAAGTTTAAAGCCAGGCGACCACGCCGTCGCCTGGCACAAGCCGCAAGGCTGGCACTCAGGGCGCGCCGAACAGCGCGGTCCAATAGATGCCCGCATCGCTCTTGGGGTCCACCGCGTAGGCGGCGCCCAGCTCGCTGAACTGCGGGCTCATCAGGTTGGCGCAGTGCCCAGGGCTGGCCAGCCAGCCTGCAACCACCCTGGCCACTGCGTCCTGGCCGGCGGCGATATTCTCGCCTACGCGCTGGCCGCTGTAGCCCGCCAGTTCCGCCCGGTCGCCGGGGGTGCGGCCATCGCGGTCCTGGTGGGCGAAGAAGTTGCCATTGGCCATGGCCCGGCTGTGGGTATGGGCCGCATCGCCCAGGCTGTCGTTCCACACCAGTGGCGCGGCAGCAGAAAAGGCCTGGGCGCCGCACTGGCGCTGCTGCCCGCGCATGGCATTGACCTGCTGCAACAGGGCTTGCCCCTCGGCCTGCCAATCCCCCAGGCGAGCGCCGAGCAGGGGCCGCGCCAGCACGATGCGCCAGTCGCGCTCCATGCGGTTCACCCCGATATCGACGAACTGCGGGTTGAGCAGGATCTGGCAGAAGCTCTCCTTGAGCACCTGCAGCGCCGCCTGCGCATCGCGCGGGCCGGACAGGCTGATGGCCTGCACATTGACCATGGGATAGGCCGCCGCGCTCAGCATCTGCTGCAAGTCACCCGCGCCGCCTACCGGCAGCAACAGGCGGGCATCGGCGCTCAAGGGCGGCAACTCCTCGGAGACCTGATCCGCGCAGCGTTGGACCTGGCTGCGGTAGGCGTTGATCGCCTCGACCAGTTGCGCCTCCTCGGCCGCGACGGCAACCGCGCTGCATAGCAGGCTCGCGAGCAACGCGGCGAGCGCGATGATTGATCTGACGCCCATAAACAACTCCTTAAATCTGATTGCAGCCATGATGCAGATTCCCCCCCGCCAGGGGCAATGCCCACAGGCGTTTTGCCCTGTTCTCCAGGCGCTCGGGGCCGAAAACCAGCCGGATAAAACGACTACGCCCCCGCAGGCGAGCCGACGGGGGCGTATAGAAAGTGGCGTTGGGCAGCAAGGACGGCCTG
>DASUOY010000452.1:0-4039 GCA_036276395.1 Pseudomonas sp. | reverse complement strand
GTTGGCGGCCGGATCGTGCAGGGTCCAGCTGGGCGAGCCGTCGGCCGCCTGCGGGCCGGGGTGCAGGCTGAGCTCCTGGCGTAAGGGGGGGAGCCGCATGGCCTACCAGCCCAGCCATTGCCGGGCGGCGGTCAGCGGGCGGCGCAGGGCGTAATAGACCAGCGGCACCCAGGCGCCATAGAGCTTGGCCGTGCCTTGCGTACCCAGGCGCGGCAGCGTTTCGCCCTGGGCAAAACGGGCCTTGACCCGGTAGGCCAGTACCTGATGCTCAGTGGGCTCGGCCCGGTAGGCAATGCTGTGCAGCGTGGCGGTATAGGCCTTGAGCGGCGAGCCGTTGGGGTAGAGCTTGATCAGGGCGCCGGGCTTGAGGTTGATGGCGTCTGCCGCCGGCAGCTGTATGGTCAGCTCCAGCTCGGCCGGGTCGGCCAGCAGCATGATGCGTTCACCCATGGCCACGGCCTTGCCCACCCAGTCGTTGGCGTCGGCAAACACGGCCACGCCTGCCGTGGGCGCCTTGATCTGAATACGGTCCAGCTGCTCGCTGGTAAAGCCCAGTTCCAGGGCGCGGGCCTCCAGGGCTCCCTGTTTCAAGGCCATGTCCAGGGAGCTGTCAGCGTCGGTGACCGCGGCCTGGGCGGCTTGCCGGAATTCCTCCTCGGCGGTGGCCTGGGCCTGGCGGGCCACGTCATAGCGGGTCTTGAGGGCGGCCGAGTCCAGGCTGACCAGCAGGCTGTCTTTGGTCACCATCTGGTTGGGTTTGATATGTATCTGGTCGACCACGCCTTCCAGCGGAGCGCGCACGATAAACGGTTGCTGCGGGGTGACTTCAGCCGGGGCCAGCACGGTGAGGTGAACCGGAAAGAGCAGGGCGACACCTATGCCCAGCAGCAGCTTGCGACGGCGGGGGCTGGGCTTGAGCCAGCCGCGCAGCTGGTCGGCCCAGCTTTGCCGGGGACCCAGGGCCGCCTGGGCGTGGGCATAGGCATGGGCCAGCTCCTGGGCCAGCTGCTGCTCGGCCGGCGTCCACAGCGCATCCCGGGCCAGCAGCAGCGCGCCGTGGCGCAGGGGCAGCCAAAGTAGCTGGCTGGGCAGCCACTGCGCCCAGTCGGTGGCCATGGCGGCATCGACCTGCTGGGGCGCCAGCGTGTGGGTGTTCAGGGCCTGCCCGCTTTTTTCCACCTGGCGGCAGAGCTGGGCAAGCCACTGGGTGTAGGGCGTATTGCTGTCGGTCTGGGGCAGGCCGGAGACCGCATGAACCCGGCCCAGCAGGCCGCCACTCCAGAGCGCGGCCTGGCGGTAATGCAGCAGTTGCCGGGTTTCGTTGACCATGACGAAGCCCAGCCCCTCCAGCGTCTGCGCCTCACGGGCACGGCGCTCCAGCTGCAGCAGGGTGAGCAGGGGCTTAAGGGGGTCTTGGGCGGTGGTCATGGTTTAGCGGGCGGCTGTGGTTGGCGGCGTAAAGCTGGCCCAGCCGCTCATGCCCGGCAGCAGACTGCCCTGGGCGCCGCTGATGCTGCCGGTCAGGGTGACCGACTGGCTGACGGCGTTGATACGCGCTCCGACACGGCTGACCGTGGCCGGGAAGCTCTGGCCCAGCTCGTCGACCTGGACCTGGAAGCGGGTGCCGGGCTTGAGCCAGGCCAGCCACTTGGAGGGCACTATCATCTGCAGCTCCAGGCGGCTGGTGTCCACCAGCTCCAGCAGCGGCGTGCCCGGTGCCACGTATTGATGGGCGGCAACCAGGCGCTTGGCTACGCGGCCATTGAAGGGCGCCTTGATCTGGCACTTGGCCACCGTGCTTTTCATGACCGCAACTTCGGCCTCGGCTTCCTTCAGCTTCATGGCGGCCTGCTCGACCTCCAGGCTGCCCACGGAATTGAGCTCGGCCAGACGGCGGTTCACGCCGAGTAGGGAGCTGGCGGCCTCGGCGCTGGCCTGGGCCTTGCGCAACTGGGCCTGGTACATATCGCAATCAAAGCCCACCAGCAGCTGGCCGCGGCTGAAGGCATGGCCTTCACGCAGCGGCAGCTGGGCGATCTTGGCCGCCAGCTCGCTGGAGATGGCGACTTCGTTTTGCGAGATCAACTGCGTACGGATACGCCCCTGCTCGGCCGCCAGGCCGGCGCTGCTGGCCAGCGCCGGCAGGCCCATGCTGGCCAGCAGCAGCGCTACAACACCGTGTTTACGTCCCATGAAGCGGATTTTCCTTTTGAGTCTTGGTCAGCAGGGCCTGGCGCTGCAGCCAGTCCTGCTCGGCCTGGCGCACGGCTTGTTGCAGGGTTTTCAGGTCGTGGCCGCTAACCGTAGGCGGCAGCGGGTCCTGGCCCAGGGTAGCCTGCACCTGGCCATAAGCACTTTGCAGTGCGCTATAGCTTTGGAAGAGGCGCAATTCTGACACCAGAGCGCTGGCACTCGCACGAATTTCTTCGGTCTTGCCGCGCGCATCCAGCTTGGCCTGGTTCTGCGTGTGGCGCAGCAGGCTCTGCTCGACACCATTCAGGCGGTTGTTCAGCTCGTACTGGCGCTGCTTGCCCTGGTAGTCGCGGTAGGCCACATGGACCTGGGTCAGCACGGCCATGTTCAGCGCCAGATGCTGGCTCTTGGCCACGTCTTCCTGCGCGCGGGCGGTGTCGCGGATATTGCGGGCGTTCAGCAGATTGATCAGGTTCCAGCTCACGCGTATGCCGACATCGCGCCAGTGGTTGTTCACCAGATAGCTGTTGCTGTCGTAATGCGCGCCGGCGTTGAACTCAATGCCGGGCAGCAGCTTGAGCATGGCCTTGCGGGTTTCACGCACGCTGATGCGCTCGTTGTAATGCGCTTCCACCAGCTCCGGGCGGTTGATCAGGGCGCTTTCTTCCAGCGCTTCCAGGTTTTGCAGCAGCAGGGGGGCGGGCAGATCGGCCGGGGCGGCGTCCAGCGTGAAGTGGCTGCCCGGGGCCAGATTCATGATGGCGGCCAGGCGCGGCTTGGCCTGGGCCAGCTCATCCTGAATGGCGTTCATCTGACGGATCACGTCCAGCAGCTGGCGCTGCTGGTTCAGGGTATCCAGGGGCGAAAGCAGGCGCTCGCGTTCGATTTTCTGCAGGTCGGCCAGCGCCGTTTCGGCCTGGGCCAGCACCTGTTGCAGCTTGGCTTCGACCTGCTGGGCGCCCACGGCCTGCCAATAAGCCTGACGCACCTGCTGCATCAGCTGCTGCACGACTTTACGGCGCCGCTCCTGCATGACCAGCACGCGGTCACTCTGCTGCTGGGCGGTGTAATAGCTCACACCGAAATCCAGGATATTCCAGGACAGGCCCAGGTCTGCGCGGGTCAGGCTGTCATCGGTGGAGGTGGAGGGCACCAGGGACTGGGTGCCGGTCACCACGTTTTCCGAGGAGGAGGCCAGCACATTGTTGCGGTTGGTGTAGCCGGCGGAAGCGGTGAGCTTGGGCAGCAGGTCCACATTGGCCATGCTGAGCTGGCGCCGGGTCACGGCTTCTTCCATCAGCTTGACGCGCTGATCCAGGTTGTACTTAAGCGCGCGCGCCATGGCCTCTTCCAGGCTGATGGGGCCACTGACCGCTTCCTGGTCGGCATAGATACTCTGCTGGGCTTTTGCCAGGGCTGCCTTGCGCTCATCCACAGTGAGCGGCTGAGGCTTGATGGCGCAGCCGGCCAGCACCAGGCTGGACAGGAGCAGGGGCAGCAGGGCACGACGGGGAGCGTAGGTCATAACAAGGGGCTTGGTTTTCATAGGGCGGTCTCTAAACGGTGAAAAGTCCATATTTCATCAAAGCGAAGACGTGGTCTGGTCAGCGGCGCTGGGCTGCAACTGGGCCAGGGTTTCTAGCTGTTGCCGCAGCATTTCCTGCTGCTGGACCTGCTGAGCCAGACCGAAGCGGTCAAACTGCTGGTCCAGGCTGGCCCGGCCAGCCGCGGCTTGGGATTTGAGCGTGAGGACGGTGCTGGCGCGCTGGCCCTGCGCGTCCACCGCCTGAATTTCCACGACCAGCTCCTGCTGGAAGTGGGCGGGCACCTCGCCGCTCAGGCTGCC
>DASUOY010000451.1:0-5046 GCA_036276395.1 Pseudomonas sp. | reverse complement strand
CATATTCCGGTTCCTTGGCTGGGCTGGTGGGGCCTGGGAATAGGCAAGACAGGCACCTTAGTCGCAGCTTCTGTGCGCTGTCAAAGAATCGTGTTGCGGCTTTGCGGGAGGCGCTGCGGGCTGACTCAATGGTCAGTTATTCGGGGCTTTTACCAGTAGTTGCTGGCCTTTTGCCGCTTTTTATCGGGCTGTTTGCCAGCTAAGCAGCCGGCCTGTCGGGGGCGACAGGCCGGTTGCCGGTTCAGGCGCCGAGGCGCCGGGTCACTTCGCCGAGTTCGCCGGAAAGGTTGCGCAGGTTGTGGCTGGCGGCCTGGGTGCGTTCGACGTTCTCCTGGTTGGAGCTGGCGATGGCGGTGATTTCGGTGAGGTTGCGCGAGATGTCCTCGGCCACCGAGGTCTGCTCCTCGGCGGCGGTGGCGATCTGCCGGTTCATATCGCGGATGGCCTCCACCGCGCCGGTGATCAACTGCAGGGTGGCGCCGGCCTCGGTGACCTGGGTAACCCCGGCCTCGCTGCGTTGCTGGCCGCTTTCGATGGCGCGCACGGCATTGGCCGCGCCGTTTTGCACGGTGTCGATGATCTGGTGGATTTCCGCCGTGGACTGGGCGGTGCGCTGCGCCAGGGTGCGCACCTCGTCGGCCACCACGGCGAAGCCGCGGCCCTGTTCGCCGGCCCGGGCCGCCTCGATGGCGGCGTTCAGCGCCAGCAGGTTGGTCTGCTCGGCGATGCCGCGGATCACTTCCAGCACCTTGCCGATGCGCCCGCTGTCGGCTTCCAGGCGGCGGATCACTTCGGAGGTGTTGCTGATCTCGCTGCGGATGTCAGTGATGGTCTTGATGGTCGCCTGCATCACCGTTTCACCCTGGCGCGCGGCGCTGTCGGCATCGTCCGCAGCATTCGCCGCTTCGCCGGCATGGCGTGCCACTTCCTGGGCGGTGGCGGACATTTCATGCATGGCCGTGGCCACCTGATCGGTGCGGGTGAACTGATCCTGAATGCCCTTGGTCATGCGCGAGGCAATGCTGTTCAGCTCGCCGCTGGCGTTATCCAGGTTGCTGCTGCTCTGCTGCAGGCTCTGGGTGGTGCTGGCGAGAAAATCGCGCAGGGTGTTGGAGGCGATGGCCAGCATGCCCAGCTCGTCGCTGCGGGTGGTTTCCACGCGCTGGCCGAAATGGCCGTGGCTGAGTTCGTCGACATGGCTGATCAGGTGGCGGATCGGAATGATCAGGTGGCGGTTGACCAGCCACAGGCTGAACAGGGCGATCACCACGGTGGCGGCCAGCATGATCAGGGTGCCGATCAGAATGGTGCGCTCGCCGGCGGCATTGATCTGGGTGGCCTGCTCCAGGCTCTGTTCGCGCAGGCGGGTGACCAGCATGCTCATCTGCTCGCTGGCGGCGCGGTCGATGCCCTTCACCGCAGCGTCGCCGGCCTTGGCATCGCCGGAGGCGGCGACAAAGGCATCACGGCCCTTGCGGTAGTTGACGCCGAGGGTCTGGTGCTCGCTGCGCAGGCGTTCGATCTGGGTCTTCAATTGCGGGTCATCGGCAGCCAGTTGCGCGAGCTGGCCCAGGGTGTCCTGCACCTTGCGTTCCTGCGCCTCGAACTGGCCCCAGTATTTGTTCAGGTTCTCGCTGTCCTGGCCACGCAGCAGGACGTTCTTCCATTCCTGCACCTGGATCTTGAACTCGACGTTGGCCGAGTCGATCAGGCGCGAGGCTTCCACCGGGCCGTCGAGCAGGCCGCGGTAGGCCTGCATGCCGCCGGAGAGGAAGCTGAAGCAGGCCAGGGCGGTGACCAGAATCAGCGCCAGGCTACCGCCGAGCAGGGTGAGAATCTGCGCGCGCAAGGAATTCTGCAAAAACATGGCTGTGTGTCCCTGAATAGAGGATGGCGGGATGCCAGTGACGCTAACTGCGCCAGATGACGATATCCCTATCGGCTGGTATCGACTGGGTGGCCAACTGCCAATGGCCACTCATCAGTATAGGTCGGCTATTCAGGGGTGTTCTTTAGGCCAGGCGCAGGTGGTTGTCCCACAGCCCTGCTGGCAGTTGCAGGGGGCTGCTGCTGATCTGGGCGCTGCGGCAGTCGTACAAGCGGCAACGGCCGACGCCGCTACTGACCACAAAACCGTCGGCCACCGCGCCCACTCCGGCGCAGTCGGCCAGGGGCGCATCCAGGCGCAGTTTGGCGCTGTCCAGATCCCAGATAAAGACGCGGTTGCCGCGTGGCGCGGTCAGGGCCAGCAGGCGCAGTTCGCTGTGGATCGCCACGCTGGCGGTGTACTGGTTCATCTGCTGGCGCTGTGCATCAGCCACCGGGAAGTGCTGGAAGGGCTGGCCAGGGCGCTTGATCGCCAGCAGCGGCACCACATCGCTTAGCTCGCCCATATATTGCTGCCCGGTCACCAGGGTGCCGTCGCTGGCTATCGCCATATGGCGCACGCTGTTCATCCGTTCAGGCAGCTGCTCCTTGCTGATCAGGCCGCCGTCGCGGCGCAGCAGCACCAGGCTGGACTCCATGGCGTCGAGGTTCATCTCCACCCGGCTGTCGGCTTCGGTGCGGATGCCGCCGTTGGCCACCGCCAGGGTTTCGCCGTCCGGCAGCCAGAGCAGCTGGTGCGGGCCGATGCCGTGGCTCGACAGTTCGCTGACCCGCCGCAACTGTTCACCTTGCAGGCGATAGACGCCGAGTACGCCGCGACCGGGATCGGAGGTGTCGTTCTCGGTGGCGTACAGCCATTCACCGTCCTTGTGGAACACCGCGTGGCCATAGAAGTGCCGCTGTGGTGCCGCGTGCAGGGTTTGCAGCAGGCGGCCGTCGCGGGTGTCGATCAGGTAGCTCTGGGTGCTCGGGCGGCGGCCGACAAACAGCGCCATGGGCAGAAACGGGTGAGCCACCACATCGTGGCAGCGCTCGCTGACCCGGGTGGCGAACACCTGGCTGCCATCCAGGCGGTAGCCCACCGCGAAGTGCTGGCCGGCGCCATCGTTGCGCGCCGATAGCAGCAGCGGCTGGGCGCCGTTGTGCAGCAGCGTCCAGCCGCCGTAAGCGCTGGCGGCAATGGCCGTGGCCGCCAGGGTGGCACTTAGACCCAGAAAGGCGCGGCGATTGATCTGCATGGCTCAGTCACCATCGTGGGCGTTAAAGCCCAGCTGGATGCCCAGGGTCTTCGCCAGCTCGGCCTCATGCAGGCGGTGCAGCTTGTCCAGGCTGTCATACAGGGCGTTCAACTCGCTGCGGCCGGCTTCGTCGCTGAGCAACTCGCCCAGTGGGCGCTGCGCCGCGGCCAGGCGCTGACGGGTATCGCTGTAGGCGGCGTCGATGCGTTGTTTCAGCGGGGCCTGATCACTGCTCAGCAAGGCCTGGATGCCATCCTGTTCGGCGCCCAGCCAGATGCGCTCGGCGCTGGCCAGGCTGGCGGCCAGATTGGCCAGGCTGGCCTGGCTGCGCCAGGCTTCGGCCTGATAGGGCTGCGGCTGGCCTTTGCTCTGGCGGCCTAGCGGGGTGCCGAGTTTCTTTTTCAGCCCGTCGATGGCGCTGACCTGGGTGCGCAGCAGTTCGGCCACGGCTTCCGGAGCCTCGGCATAGCGCGCGTTGGGGAATTTCTGCAGCTGGGCGGCCATGCCGTCCTCGGCTTGCCAGTGGCTCAGCACGTCCGCAGCCAGGGCTTGCTGGTGCTGGCCGATGGCGACCAGCAGCGGGCAGTAGCGGGCTTTCTGCTCGGCATTGTTCAGGTCGATTGTCGGGTCGAACAGCAGGTATTCGTAGGCGGTGAGGCCTTGCACCACCACGCTGGATTTATCCAGCTCGGCCGGGGTCAGGGCCGGTTTGCTGTTGATCAGGGCTTCAACCTGGCGCGCTACCAGGTTCTTTTTGTCCGGCCAGAACTGCACCTGCCAGGCGCGGTTGCCTTCGGCCAGCGGGCCGAATGCCACCGGTTGCACGGCGGCCCAGGCGCTTTGTGCGCCGCTGAAGGCTTGGCGGGCCTGTGCCAGGTTCTGCTTGCCGGTGCAGAAGGCCTGGCCGCTGGCGGCCAGTTGCTGATCGGCTGCCTGCCAGGCGCTGTAGATCGGCAGTACCACGCCGGCGCCGAGGGCGCTGCTGACCTGTTGCTGCGGGTCGGCTGGGGTGCAGCCAGCCAATGCCAGGCCGAGCAAGGCGAGGGTGAGGGGTGAGCGGATCATCTGCGGCTCCTTACAAGGAATTCAGAAAGGCCAACAGCGCGGCGCGCTCATCGGCATTGAAAGTCAGCACCTGCTGCTTGGCCGCCTCGGCCTCGCCGCCGTGCCAGAGAATGGCCTCCAGCAGGTTGCGCGCGCGGCCGTCATGCAGGAACTGGGTGTGACCGTTGACCGCTTCGCTCAGGCCGATGCCCCAGAGTGGCGGGGTGCGCCATTCGCGGCCGCTGGCGAGAAACTCCGGACGGTTGTCGGCCAGGCCCTCGCCCATATCGTGCAGTAAGAGGTCTGTGTAGGGGCGGATGCTCTGATTCGCCAGTTCCGGTTCGGCTGCATCGGCTGCGGTGGTGAACTGCGGGGTATGGCAGCCCTGGCAGCCGGCTTGGTGGAACAGGCCCTTGCCTGCGAGCACCTGCGGCGCGTCGACCGCACGGCGCGCCGGAACACCGAGGTTGCGGGTGTAGAACAGCACGCTGGCGAGAATCGTGTCGCTGACCTCGGGCTCGCCGCCGTGGGGCGTGTTGCGGCAGTCTGGCTGAGACTGGGTGCAGTTGTCCTGATCCACCAGGCTGCTAGTCAGGCCCATGTCGCCGGCGAAGGCCTCGGCGTTCTGCTGGTTGAGTGTGGGCTGGCCGGCCTTCCAACCGAAACGGCCGAGCACCGTACGTTGTTGCTCACGGTCCCAGACCCGATTGGGACGCCCGGAGATGCCGTCGCCATCGCGATCATCCGGGTCGGCATTGGCCAGGATGGCCGCTTCAGGGATGGCTTCCAGCAGCCCCAGGCCGATCATCGGTGGGGCGATGCGGGCGGAGAACAGTGTGGCGGGATGTAGCGGGCCGTAACCGAGCTGGCTGATTTC
>DASUOY010000450.1:0-3516 GCA_036276395.1 Pseudomonas sp. | reverse complement strand
AAGATGCGCAGATCGCCGTCCGGGCTGTCCAGCAGCAGGTCACGCCCGCAGTTGCAGGCACCGGGCGGACAGGCTGAGCGAATGGGAATAGTAGCCGTCATAGGCTCCGATCATAGCCAGCCGCGCCCATGTTTGCCCATGGCCTGACGCGCCGGCCTGGGCTGCACGCTGCACCCGGTTTAATTCTCCACTAGCCGCAGTTCGCCGATCCGGCTCCAGATGCCCTCGATGGTCTGTTGATGGGCACTATAAAAATCCGTGCCAACCCCAAGATAGACAGGGGCCTGCATAAAGGGCACGGGCAGCACCTCGATGCGGCCATCGAAGCCGCCCTCCTGCAGCGCCGCCTTAACCTGATACTCCGTACCCAGGCCAAGCTGCCCGCGCCCCATCAGCAACATGACCAGGATTTGCCGCAGCGACTTGGCGCTGTCGTCACCGGGCACATCGAGCTGCTGCAGACGATCGCCCAGGGCCACCGAGCCTGAGCCGTAGAGCACCGGGGTATCCAGACCGCTAAAGCGCTGGCCATCCCAACCGGCCTGGGTGCCACGCACCCGAAACAGCACGGCGCGCAGCACTCCGAACGAACGCCCCTCATCCTCCCGGCCTGCGCGCTGCGGCAGCACCAGGCTGGTGCCAAAACCTGGCGAAGGGGCCACGGGCACCAGGGCATGGTACTTGCCGTTGGCCACCCCGGCATGACAACGCCGCCGCGGCACACTGATAAATTCCACCGCCCAGCCATAATGGCCGGCGGCCTGACGAATCAAGGACTGCGCCTTGCCCTCACGGTCGGGAAAGGTCAGGGGCGGAAACGGCTGATCATCGACGCACACACGCAGGGTCTGGGCCATGCCCAGGGGCGCCAACGCCAGCGCCATTAGCAATCCACACAACGTCCGTAGCATGCTGCCTCCTTGGCCTTGGCCAGCTGCCGTGAATCGCCACACGGCAGCGCAGTAGCCGGGTTCCTGCTGGTTCCGGCATTGGCCTATGAGTGTAGTCGGCCCCCAGTTATGCGGGCGGTTCACTCACTGCGGGCAGGCGCTGCCAGACCAGCCGATTACGCCCCGCGTGCTTGGCCTGGTAGAGCAGCGCGTCGGCGGCGGCGAGCAGTTCAGCCGGCTCGCAGTGGCGGCACCCAGCCAGGCTGATCGCACCGATACTCACCGACAGCACCTGGGCCGCAGACGAATGGGCATGGGCAATGGCCAGCTCCAGCACCGCCTGGCGCAACTGCTCCAGCAGCGGCACGGGGTCCTCGCAGCCGGGCAAGAGCAGCACGAACTCCTCGCCGCCGTAACGCGCCGCCAGGTCGTAGGGGCGCCGGGTGGCCTGCTCCAGCTTGGCGGCCACCGCGCGCAAGGCGGCATCGCCGGCGGCGTGGCCGTAATGGTCGTTGTAGGGCTTAAAGCAGTCGACATCGAGCAGCGCCAGGCTGAGCACGCTGCCCTCGCGGCTGGCCTTGCGGCAGGCGCTGTGCAGCGCCTCGTCGAGGCTGCGGCGGTTGGCGATGGCGGTCAGGCCGTCGAGCCGGGCCAGGCGCTCCAGGGCCTGCTCGGCGTCACGGCGCACGGTGATGTCGTGCAGGGTCAGCACCGCGCCCTGCTGCGGATCATCCACATCGAGCAGCTTGAGCTGGGCGGTAAACCAGCGGGTGCGAGCGTCCTTGCCCATCAGTTCGACGTCGCCGACATAGGTGCCGCCGCGCTGCAACACCGGGTCGAAATAGTCGGCCTGTTGCTCATAGGCCGCCTGGCTGGGGAACAGCATGCGGGTCGACTGGCCGATCAGCTCGTGGCTGGCGTAGCCGAACATCTGCTCGAAGCTGGCATTGCAGCGCAGTATGGTGCGCTCGCGGATAAAGGCGATGCCGGTAAGGGAATTGTCGAAGATCGCCTGCTGCTCCAGCAGCGCCTGGTCCAGATGCAGGGTGCGCCGCTGCACCTCATCTTCCAGTTGCTCGCGCTGCGCCAGCTCCTTGCAGTGGTAATCCTCCAGGCGTGCCTGGGCCTCATCCAGGGTGCGCGCCAGGGTGCTCAGCTCGTCGTTGGCGCGGCGCTCGCCGGGCGTCAGCAGTTTCAACGGCGCACCGAGGCCGGGGCGATAGCTATGCAGCAAGCCGCTAAGGCGCATCAGGCGGCGGGTAACCAGATGATGCAGCAGCAACAGCAGCGCCACGGAAAACACCAGGGTCTTGAAGCCCTGGGTCAGCACCACCACCAGGCCACGGTCCAGGGTGCGCTGGTAGACCAGTTCCAGATTGGGCAGCACCAGCAGCCGGCCGACCTGCACAAGGCGCGGCCCGGTGTCGAACTCCAGCGGATATTGCACTACGCCTTCGGCGTGTTCCAGGCTCCCGCCCAGCGCCACCCGCAGCTCTTCGTCGCGGCCGTAGCGCACCTCGGCGGCGGCGACCCAGGGCGAGCCGAGCAGGCCGCCGAGCTGCGCCTCGACCAGCGGTCGGTCGAAATTCCAGGCCGCCACGGCCAGGCCCTGGCGGTGGCTGTCACGGACAAAGCTCAGGTGCCCTTCGAGGTCGGCCAGGTCGCGCCGGTAGTCGAGGTAGAGCTGCACGGAAATCGCCAGCACGGCGTTGATCGCGCTGATCAGCAACACCCAGGCGAGCAGCCGCCGGGCCAGCGGGCGCGGCGGCGCCTCAGGGCTGGGCGAAGGGGCGTTGTTCGACGAGGGCTCGCTCATAGCGCTCCCGGTCCTCGTTGGCGGAGTTTTCGCTGATCTTGTCGATCCAGGGCGGGCGCGGACCGGCCAGGCGCAGCTGTTCATCGATCGCGCCAATCACCTGCTCGCCCCAGGCGCCGCGGGTACAGGAGATATAGCCCAGGGTGTAGGGCGCGGCGCCGCTGATCAGCAGGCCCTGGATGGCGACCGGCGACTGGCCCGCGTTCTGCCGCTGGTAAAAGCCCAGCTCGACCGGGTAGGCAAACAGGTAATCGATCCAGCCCGCCATCAACTGCTGGAACGGCGCGCCGAACTTCACCCCGCCCTTGAGCACATGCGCCTGGGGGCCCAGCTCCATCAGGGCGGCGCTGATAGTCGGTGAATAACCGCGGCGCTCGCTGACGGCGGTAACCAGTTGCGTATCGCCAAGCAAGCGGCGCACATCAACCTGCCCCTGAGCATCCAGATAGGGCGCCAGGCGCTCCCGGCGGTCCGCGCGGATCAGCACCTGCTGCGCCAGCAGAAACAGCACCGGGCGGCTGAACAGCATGGCCTGTTCACGCTCGGGCAGTTTCAGGGTGGTCGGATGGCAGACCTGCTCGCCGCGCTCCATCAGCGCATACATCCGGGCGAAGCTGGCCACCTCGAACTCGTGGCGGTATTGTGGCAGACGCGGCTGCAGATACCGCAGCATGGCATCGGAAATGCCCTGCCCCGGTATCTGCTGGCCAACCTCGATAAAGGGTGGAAAGTCGTTGAGCAGCCAGCGCAAGCGCTGATCCTCGGCGCAGACACCGCTTATCACCAGCAACAAGCAGCACCCCAGAATAC
>DASUOY010000449.1:0-4623 GCA_036276395.1 Pseudomonas sp. | reverse complement strand
ATCGGCACCGGCATTCAGCAAGTTGCGGATGTCCTGCACGGTACGCACGCCGCCACCCACAGTCAGCGGGATAAACACCTGGCTGGCCATACGCTCCACGGTGTGCAGGGTGGTGTCGCGGCCGTCGACGCTGGCGGTGATATCGAGGAAGGTGATCTCGTCGGCGCCCTGTTCATCGTAGCGACGGGCGATTTCCACCGGATCGCCGGCGTCACGAATATTCTCGAACTGCACGCCCTTGACCACGCGGCCGTTGTCGACATCGAGGCAGGGGATGATGCGTTTGGCCAGCGCCATATCGGAATCCTCAGCCTTTATAGGCGTCGCAGAAGGCTTGCGCCTCGGCCACGTCCAGGGTGCCTTCGTAGATCGCCCGGCCGGTGATGGCACCGACGATGCCCGGCGAGCGAGCCAGCAGCAGCTTCTCGATATCGCCGAGATTATGGATACCACCGGAAGCGATCACCGGGATCTTGCTAGCCGCCGCCAGCGCCGCGGTGGCCTCGACGTTACAGCCCTGCATCATGCCGTCTTTGGCGATGTCGGTATAAACGATGGCGGAGACGCCGTCGGCCTCGAAACGCTTGGCCAGGTCGGTAGCCTGCACGGTCGACACCTCGGCCCAGCCGTCAGTGGCGACGAAGCCGTCTTTCGCGTCCAGGCCAACGATGACCTTGCCCGGGAAGGCCTTGCAGGCATCGGTGACGAACTGAGGATCTTTAACCGCCTTGGTGCCGATGATCACGTAGCTGACGCCGGCCTTGATGTAGTGCTCGATGGTTTCCAGCGAGCGGATGCCACCGCCGATCTGGATCGGCAGGTTCGGGTAGCGCTTGGCGATGGCGGTGACCACTTCGCCGTTGACCGGCTGGCCTTCGAAGGCGCCGTTCAGATCGACCAGGTGCAGACGACGGCAGCCGCCTTCGACCCACTTGGCGGCCATGCTCACCGGGTCATCGGAGAACACCGTGGAGTCTTCCATGCGGCCCTGGCGCAGACGCACACAGGCGCCGTCCTTGAGATCGATAGCGGGGATAATCAGCATAGGTTGAACCTGCTCAAGTCTTGGATTCGGTAGCGGGTCAGCTCTTTTCGAGCGCCCAGAGGTCGCTTTCGATGCTCTCAAACCGTTCTTTCAGGTGAGTCTGCACATCGAAAATCGCCCGGTTGTAGTAGTGCGGCGCAATCTCGCGGGCAAACAGCTCCAGCACTTCGGCGGCCTCGAAGCTGCCCAGCTCAAGCTCGAAGCGCTCGGCCATAAAACGCTTGAGCACCTGGCAGGCTTCACGCTCCTGCTCGGCGCTCAGGGTCATCAGCGGCGGCTTGCTCTTGGCCCGGCTCATTTACCAGCGGCCATCCCAGGCGGCGAAGTTCTGCAGCAACTGCAGACCATGGGTATGGCTCTTCTCCGGGTGGAACTGCACGGCGAAACGCGAGCCTTCGGCCAACGCCGCAGCGAAATCCTTGCCGTAATGGCCGCGCCCGACCACCTGCTTGGGGTTGCCGGCCTCGATGTAATAGCTGTGCACAAAGTAGAAGCGCGCCAGATCGGGAATGTTGTGCCACAGCGGGTGTTTGACCGCCTGGCTCACTTCGTTCCAGCCCATATGCGGCACCTTCAGCGGCTCGCCGTCCTCGACCATGTCCTTGCCGAAGAAACGCACCTGGCCGGGAAACAGGCCGATGCAATCGACGCCGTCGTTCTCTTCGCTGCGCTCGAGCAAGGCCTGCATACCCACGCAGATGCCGAGAAACGGACGATCCTGGCTGACTTCGCGTACCAGCTCATCGAAGCCCAGGCGACGTATCTCGGCCATGCAATCGCGAATCGCGCCAACACCGGGGAATACCACGCGGTCGGCCTCGCGAATCACCTGGGCGTCGCTGGTCACCAGCACCTTGCCGGCACCCACGTGCTCGAGGGCCTTGGCCACCGAGTGCAGGTTGCCCATGCCGTAGTCGATTACTGCAACCGTCTGCATTTACAGGCAGCCCTTGGTCGACGGCATCTGCCCGGCCATGCGCGGGTCCAGTTCGACCGCCATGCGCAGCGCGCGGCCGAAGGCCTTGAACACCGTCTCGATCTGGTGGTGGGTGTTGGTGCCGCGCAGGTTATCGATATGCAGGCTGACCAGGGCATGGTTGACGAAGCCCTGGAAGAACTCCTGGAACAGATCCACATCGAAGCCGCCGACCACCGCGCGGGTGAACGGCACATGCATCTGCAGGCCTGGGCGACCGGAGAAGTCGATCACCACGCGCGACAGCGCTTCGTCCAGCGGCACATAGGAATGGCCGTAGCGGGTCATGCCTTTCTTGTCGCCGATGGCCTTGGTAAAGGCCTGGCCGAGGGTGATGCCGACGTCTTCCACGGTGTGGTGGTCGTCGATATGCAGGTCGCCCTTGCACTGGATATCCAGGTCGATCAAGCCGTGCCGGGCAATCTGATCGAGCATGTGCTCGAGGAACGGCACGCCAATATCGAACTTGGCCTTGCCGGTGCCATCCAGGTTGATCGAGACCTTGATCTGGGTCTCCAGGGTATTGCGCTCGACGGATGCCGTACGTTCGGCCATCACCAGCTCCAGAAATTGCCCACGGAAAAAGGCGAGCATTATAGGCGGGCATCCGCCTGGGCGGCTACACGCGGCGATCAGAGGCATCCGCCAGCGGCGACATAGGCAATTGCTGCAGCCATAGCAACCAGAGCAGGCTGGCGCCGCATAAAGCGGCCAGCCCCAACGCCAGTAGCCACTGCCCCGGCACCAGCCAGAAGCCCCAACCCAACGCCAGTGCGGCCATCAGCAGCAAGCGCGCGCACTCCATGGGCCATAACCCAGGCTCGCCCTCGAACAGCCGGCCAAGGCTGACGCAGCTGCCGAGAATCACCAGCACCAGCAGCCAGGGCTCCCACAGGGCCGCACTTTTGACACTGGCGAGAAAGCCCAGAGCCAACAGATTGATGCCAACAAACTGGGCAAAGGCATAGCCCTTAAGCGCCGCCGGATAGGCACTATGGAACTTCTCCTCGGCCATTTTCGGCCAGGGCCTATCGCGCATATCCAGCGGCCGCCAGCCGGTGGGCATCCACCACAGGCGCAGCTTGTCCCACCAGCTTCGGGTCGCCCGGGCATCGGCCCAGAGCAGGCGCCACCAGCTGAACTGCAGGCGGATCGGATCGAAGGTGCTGACCGGCGTGGTCACCCCGTAGCGCACCGGCTCGCGCTCCTCGGCATAGGTGCCGAACAGCTTGTCCCAGAAGATAAAGACGCCACCGTGGTTCTTGTCGATATAGCAGTCGTTCTGCCCGTGATGCACGCGGTGCAGGGACGGCGTGATCAGCACCTGCTCCAGCCAACCGAGGCGGCCGACATGCTGGGTGTGGATCCAGAACTGGTAGACCAGCTGAATGCCCAGCAGCACGAGAAACACCGGCAAGGGCACTCCGAGCAGCGCCAGCGGCAGGTAGAAGGGCCAGTCGAAGGCAGTCTGAAAGGCGCCCTTGCGCAGCGCCGTGGACAGGTTGAAGTCTTCGCTGGAATGGTGCGGCTGGTGCGCGCCCCACAGCAGGTTGTAGCGATGCAGGCTGCGGTGGGCCCAGTAAAAGCAGAAATCCACCGCGACAAAGCCACCGAGCCATAGCCAGGGCGAGCCCGCATCCAGCTCCAGCAGCCGCGCATGCTCGTAGAGCCAGGCGTAGGGCACTATCAGCAGCAGACGCAGCGGCCCCTCGAGCAATACCCGCAGCACCGCGGTATTGATGCTGGTGCTGGCATCGGCCAAGCGATAGCTGTGCCGGCCGGAATAGCGCTCGTAGGCCAACTCCAGCAGCATCAGCAGGATATACAGCGGAAACGCCATGATCGCGACGCTCATAGCCACCTCGACATTCTTGTTATCCTGCTCAGCCTAACCCCGGCTCCAGCCGCGAGCCTCAGCCAAACCCGCCAATCGACAGCACCGAAAACGCCATGGACAGTATCGACACCCTGATTATCGGCGCCGGCGCCCTCGGCCTGGCCTGCGCCGCGCGCCTGGCCACGCCGCAGCAGAGCACCCTGATAGTCGAGGCCGAGAGCCTGATCGGCAGCCACACCTCCAGCCGCAACTCCGAGGTGATCCACGCCGGCATCTACTACGCCCCCGGCTCACTCAAGGCCGAGCTGTGCCTGGAAGGCCGCGAGCGCCTGTATGCCTGGTGCCGCGAGCATCGGGTGGCGCACAGCCAGATCGGCAAACTGCTGGTGGCGGTGGAAACGGCGGAAATCGCCAAGCTCGAACAGCTGCAACGCAACGCCGAGGCCTGCGGCGTGCACGACCTGCAGCAGATCGAGCAGAACCGCCTGAGCGAGCTGGAGCCCGCCGTACGCGGAGTAGCCGCCCTGCTCTCGCCCAGCACCGGAATTATCGATAGCCACGCCTATCTGCAATCGCTGCTGGCCGCCGCAGAAAATTGCGGCGCGCAGCTGGTGTTGCATACCCGCGTTGAACACTTGGAAGCCGACGGCGCGGGCTGGATTGCCAGCGGCAGCAGCGGCGGCGAAGCCTTCCAGCTGCGCGCCCAGCGGGTGATCAATGCCGGCGGTTTGTTTGCCCAGCAACTGGCCAATCGCACCCAAGGAC
>DASUOY010000448.1:0-5969 GCA_036276395.1 Pseudomonas sp. | reverse complement strand
ACAAACAACTCGATGGCGTCATTCAGCAGGCTGTCGCGCAGCTCCTTCCAGTTGGCGATCTGCAACTCTACCCGCACCCGTGGATAACGCTGGGCCAAACGGCCCAGCGCCCGTGGCAGCAAGCGCGCGGCCGGATAAGGGCCGCAGCCCAGACGCAGCTCGCCCGTCTGCAGATTGGCCAGCTGGCTGACCGCGTTACTCAGTGCCCGGCTGCCGGCGAGCAGGCGCCGGGCATGCTCCAGCACCAGCTCGCCGTGAGCGGTGAGGCTGATGCCACGGCTGTGGCGATCGACTAGTACGCAGTCCAGGCTGCTTTCCAGCGCCTGGATGCTGCGGCTCAGAGCCGGCTGACTGAGGTGCACGGCCTCGGCGGCACGGGCGAAGTGGCCGTGTTCGGCGAGGGCGACAAAGTGGCGGAGTTGGCGAAGATCGTTCATGCGCAATATGCATCGTTGGTTGATTTGAAATGCATTGGAATTATTGGATGCCATTGGCCAATCTGCCAGCACTGCCTACCACAATGAGCGTCTGCGTATGTTTTCACCCAACCGAACTGCCGCCGTGCTGCTGAGCCTGGCGTTACCCCTGGCCAGCCATGCCGCCCTGCCCGAAGAACAGATTACCGCCTCGATCCACCCGGAGTTGGCTGAGCACAGCAAGCATTTCGTGCAGAAGGTCTACCAGGTGGCGGATAACGTCTATTCCGCCGTCGGCTGGCAACTGGGCAACGTGGCGATGATCGAGGCGCCGGAAGGACTGATCATCGTCGACACCGGCGAGGCGGTCAGCGAGTCACGCAAGATCATGGCCGAGTTCCGCAAGATCAGCGACAAACCGGTCAAGGCCGTGGTCTACACCCACTTCCACCCGGACCATATCAACGGCGTGAAGGCCTTTGTCACGGAAGAGCAGGTGCGCAGCGGCGAGGTGCAGATCATTGCCCATGAAACCCTACTGGCCAATGTGGTGGCCCAGGGCGCGCTGGTCGGGCCGATTCTCTCGGTGCGTTCCGGCTACAGCTTCGGCGCCGGGCTGCCGGACAGCGACCACGAGCAGATGAACGCCGGCATCGGCCCGCTGGCCAAGGTCGAGGCCTCGACCTTTATCGCGCCGACCCTGACCTTCAAGGACAAGCTCGACACCCGCATCGCCGGCCTGGATCTGCAGCTCCTGCATGTGCCCAGCGAGGCGCCGGACGAGATCACCGTCTACCTGCCGGCTAATCGCGTACTGATCAGTGCCGAGGTGGAGCAGGGGCCGACCCTGCCGAATATCCACACCCTGCGCGGCACCAAATTCCGCGATCCGGTGGTGTGGGTCGAGAGCCTGGACAAGCTGCGCGCCTACCGGGCCGAGCACATGGTGCCGCTGCATGGCCGGCCGGTCAGCGGCCAGGCGCAGGTCGAGGAAGTGCTGCGCATGACCCGCGACGGCATCGCCTATATCCACGACCAGAGCGTGCGCTGGATGAACAAGGGCCTGACCCCGGACGAGCTGGTCGAGAAGGTCAAACTGCCGCCGCATCTGGCCGGCTACACGCCTTATCTGCGCGAGTACTACGGCACGGTGAAACACAGTGTGCGGCAGATCTACAACGGCTACCTGGGTTGGTTCCAGGGTGACCCGGTGGCACTCGACCCGCTGCCGCCCAAGCAGAAAGCCGAACGCCTGATCGCCCTGATGGGCGGGCATGACAAGGTGCTGCTGGCCGCCGGCGAGGCCTACCTCAAGGGTGAACACCAGTGGGCTGCAGAGCTGGCCAGCTATGTCATCAGCCTGGACAACGAGGATCAACTGGCCCGCGATATCAAGGCGCGCAGTTTCCGCAAGCTCGGCTACGCCAGCATGAACATCAACTGGCGCAACTGGTACCTGATGAGCGCCATGGAGCTGGAAGGCAAGTTCGACGGTGACGAGGTGCAGCAGTTGGCCCAGGACATGCGCAGTGCATTCCTCTCCCCGGACATGCTGAAGAATTTCCCGGCGCGGGTCTTCCTGCAGAACTGGATCACCCGTGTCGATCCGGACCAGGCCAATGATGTGCAGCTGACCCTGGGTTTCAGCTTCCCGGATATCGGCGAGGAATGGGCACTGGAAGTGCGCCGTGGCGTGGTGCAGCTGCATCAGGGTATTCCAGATGGCACCAGGCTCAAACTGACCCTCGACAAGAGCTACCTGGACACCGTGATGAGCGGCGAGAACGGTCTGCTCAAGGGCGCGCTGCTGGGCGATGTAAAGGTCGATGGCGATCTGCTCGACATCAAGACCTTCCTCGGCTGCTTCGATTTCGAGGATGCGCCGATCGCCCTGACCCTGCGTTAGTCCTGCGCCCGCTCAACCAAAGTTCAGCGGGCGCCAGGGCCCGGGCGCGGCAGACTTGGCAGGTCCATTCAATCGAGGCGTTTGAGTATGCATCTGCTGAGTTTTGCCAAGGGCGCGCTGGCCATGTTCTGGCTGCTGGCGCTGGCCAATCTGTTCGCGCCGCTGGGGGAGGCCTGGTTCTGGCCGCTCAACCTGGCAGCGCTTGCGGTGCTGCTGGCCCATGTCGGCGAGGTGCTGCTGTTTCGCCAGCGTCTACGGGGCCTGCCGCAGCCCTGGCTGCAGTCGGTGCAGGTACTGCTGTTTGGCGTGCTGCATATCCAGAGCCTGCCTAGACGCTGAATCTCTCCCGCGCGCGCCGATCGACAGCAGTCCGCGCGCTCCCAATAGCCACCACCATCCCCCGGTTATGGCCAAGGCCAGTGGCCTGCGCAGACATTGTGTTTTGTCGGCGCGGCCCGCACCATGGCGGCCGTCGTAAACAGGGAAGTCTGAGTGTGCTGAGTGGCCGTATCGAAGTTCTCCGCGCAGGTCTGAGCAAATCCTGGTGGCTGGCAACGCTGCTGATCCTTCTGGCCGCTGGCGCCCTACAGGCTGGCTGGGATTTCAACCAGATCAGCAGTCGCGCCGAGCAGCTCTATGGGCCGCTGGGCGAGGGGCGTGGACGGATCAATGACTGGCAGCGCTTGTTGCAGGCGCAGGCCGGCGCGCAGGAGCTGGCGCAGCTTAAGGCGGTCAATCGGTTCTTCAACCTGCGCCTGCGCTTTCGCGATGATCTGGCCACCTGGCGGGTCAAGGATTACTGGGCCACGCCGGTGGAGGCACTGTTTCGTGGCGCCGGCGATTGCGAGGACTATGCCCTGGCCAAGTACTTCAGCCTGCGCGAACTCGGGGTGCCGAGCGCGAAGCTGCGTATCACCTACGTCAAGGCGGTGCGGCTGAACCAGGCGCATATGGTGTTGACCTATTACGCCCATCCCCAGGCCATGCCCCTGGTGCTGGACAACCTGATCGATGCCATCGAACCGGCCAGTCAGCGCCGCGACCTGGTCCCGGTGTATTCCTTCAATGCCGAGGGCCTGTGGCTGCCGGGGACTGGCAAACAGGTGGGCGACAGCAAGAAACTGTCGCGCTGGCAGGATTTGTTAAAGAAGATGCGCGCCGAGGGCTTCCCTTGAGAGCGCCGCGCAGGAGTCATTGATGTCATTGTTCAAGCAGCTGTTTATCGCCATCTGCGTGTTGATGCTGGTGAATTTCACCGGCAGCTTCCTGGTCAGCGTGGAGAGTTCCCGCGAGCAGCAGGTCAACCAATTGCGCGCCCACGCCCAGGATGCCGCCACGGCCCTGGGGCTGTCCCTGAGCCCGCACGTCAATGATGTGGCGATGATCGAGTTGATGGTCAGCTCGATCTTCGACAGCGGCTATTTCGAGAGCATCCGCGTGGTCGACCCGGCCAGCGGCGAGCTGCTGGTCGAGCGCATGGGCGTGCCGATAACGGGGGCGGCGCCGCAGTGGTTTGCCGAGCTGGTCGATCTGGCCCCGGCGCGTGGCGATGCCATTGTCAGCGATGGCTGGCGTCAGGCCGCTCAGGTGCAGGTGGTCAGCCACCCGCTGTTCGCCGTCGGCAAGCTCTGGCAGAGCGCCCTGGGCAATCTGCTGTGGCTGGCCCTGAGCGGCGTACTCTGCGTATTTCTCGGCGTATTGCTGCTCAAGCGCCAGCTGCGCCCGCTGGACTATATGGTCGAGCAATCCAACGCCATCGCCCGCCGCGAATTCCTCAGCCTGCCGGAGCTGCCCAAGACCCCGGAGTTTCGCCGCGTGGTCAATGCCATGAACCAGATGGTCGGTAAGCTCAAGGCGCTGTTCGCCGAGGAGGCCGCGCGCAGCGAGGCGCTGCGCGCCGAGGCCTATCAGGACAGCCTGAGCGGTCTGGCCAATCGGCGATATTTCGATCTGCAACTGCATGCGCGCCTGAGTGTCGAGGAGCAGGCCTGTAGCGGTTTTCTTCTGCTGCTGCGGGTCAACGACCTGGCTGGGCTCAACCAGCGTCTCGGCGGCCAGCGTACCGACCAGTTGCTCAAGGCCATCGCCGAGCAGTTGCAGCAGTTCAGCCAGGGCCGTTTTGTCCTGGCGCGCAACCGTGGTGGGGAGTTCGCCGTGCTGGCGGCGGGCCTGGAGCGCAGCGAAGCCGAGCAGCTGGCGGAAAATCTCGACCGCGCCTTGCTCAGTCTGCAACAGACTGGCGCCAGCGATTGCCTGCCGGTGGCCCATATCGGCCTGACCGGCTTTGCCCCTGGCGATGACAGCGTGGATCTATACCGCGCCCTGGATGCCGCCCTGGCCCAGGCCGCGAGTCAGGCGCAGCCAAGCTGGGCGTTCAGTCAGCACGCCGAACAGGCCCAGGCCGTGGACGAGCGGCAGAACTGGTACCGCCTGCTCGATCAGGCGCTGGAACAGGGGCGTTTGCAGCTGTTCTTCCAGGCCGTGGTGGCCGCCGGCGAGGCCAAGCAGGTGTTGCATCACAAGGTGCTGGCACGCCTGCTGGACGACCAGGGCGCGTTGCTGGCGGCGGGGCGTTTCCTGCCCTGGGTGGAGCGCTTTGGCTGGTCGAGCCGCCTCGATCTGGCCATGCTGGCCCAGGTTCTGCGGCAGATGGAAGGCCATAACGGCGCCGTAGCCCTGAGTCTGTCCGGCCACACGGTGCGTGAGCCCCAGGCCCTGGCCAGGCTGTTTGAGCTGCTGCAGCAATACCGTCATCTGGCGCCACGCCTGAGCCTGGAGCTGGATGAAGATCAACTGCCCGAACAGCTGGCCCTGGAAGCCCTGACCCAACGCCTGCGCAGCCTGGGCTTCGGCCTTGGCCTGCAGCATTTCGGCGGGCGCTTCAGCATGATCGGCAACCTGGCCAAGCTCGGCCTGGCCTATCTCAAGGTGGATGGCAGCTATATCCGCGCCATCGACCAGGAAAACGACAAGCGCCTGTTTATCGAAGCCATGCAGCGGGCGGCCAACAGCATCGACTTGCCGTTGATTGCCGAGCGGGTGGAAACCGAAGGGGAGTGGCAGGTGCTACGCGCCATGGGCATCGAAGGCGTGCAGGGCCGCCTGTTCGGCGAGCCGGGGCCTTGGGCATAAGACCGGGCCCAAACGAGTAGGAGCCAGCAAGCTGGCTCCTACAGGGGGATTCAGTGTATCGAGGCTGTTAGATCAGCTCCGACTCATCATCATTAATCAACCGATGCAACCCGCCCAAGGCATCCCGCGCCTTGCTGCGGCCGACCAGCTTGCTCTGCGCCGCTTCCGGCAAGTCGGTGATACGCACCACCCCCTTGCGGATCAGCACCGTGATCAAGTCTTCCAGTACCCGGATCATATCCAGGTCGCTCTGCTTGAGTTGCAGCAGGCTGCTTTCGGCCGTCTGGTTGGCGTACCAGGCCTGGGCCTCCTGACTATCCGCCGCCAACTCGCCATCCATGCCCTCGAAAGGCGCCGCTTCGACCTGTAGCAGGTTGCCGTAGCTGTCGCGCTTTATATACAACATCGACTTCTCCTTGCCTGTTGGCTGACCTGAATAAAACAACCCCGCTACCTAGGTTACTAGGGTAGCGGGGTTATGTTCATCAGTCCTGATGGATCTTGATGATTGCGTT
>DASUOY010000447.1:0-6699 GCA_036276395.1 Pseudomonas sp. | reverse complement strand
CGGTTGCCTTTGCGCACCCGGTCGCAGAGCAGTTCGAGCATGTTCTGCATCAATTCGGGGGATTGCCGGAACAACTGGAACAGCGATTCACGGTGCAGGCGCAGCACGCAGCAGGGCTCGCTGGCCACCACATAGGCGCTGGGGTGTTCGTTGTCGATAAAGCTGATTTCGCCGGCACAGTCGCCCACGTTCAGGGTGCTGACGGGCTGGCCATCGAGGGAGCCGAGGTAGACCTTGAGTTGACCCTTGAGCAGCAGATAGAGATATTGGTTGCGATTGAAGGGCGAAAGCAGGACTTCGTCGGCGGCCAGTTCGCAGGCGCGAAATTCCTTGAGCAGCTGGCTGATGCTGCCGGCGGCGACATTATTGAACAGTCGCGATTGACGCAGTTGCTGCAGGTCGGCCTGCCACTTGGCGCTTTTCATGGCCGAACCAGCTGGCAGTGCTGGGGAATCATCACTGGCATCGCTAACGCTCCCTGCATTGTGGGCGAACACCTGGGGCGAACATATGCCTACAACTGGGGGGCTGACAATCCTGCAGCGCCACTGGCTGACCAGTGGCACTGAAAATTGAACCTTCGGTCACGTTTTTGGCGCACTCCTTGCGCCGGTTCCCGCCGTCAGCGACCGTGGTGCAGTTCGAACCCTACGGCAAAACCTGCCAGGCGCTCGGCTATTGCCTGGTTCAGCGCGGCATCCGCGCGGGGCAGGTGGATATGGGCCACCTGGCCGCGGCGCTCATCGCTGAGTACCTCAACCCGGATCTGCTCGTCCAGTTCCGCCAGGGCCGCCTGGTAGACGCGGCTGATGGCGTCGAAGCGCAGGCTGGGCTTGAACGTCTTGCCGACCGCGGTAAGCGGAATGGCGTCGATGATCCACACATCCTTGGGAATGGCGGCGCGTTCGGGGATATGGGCGGCGGCATGGGCCAGCAGTTCCGCCTCGCCGGCCTGTACGCCGGGCTTGAGCTGCACATAGACCACCGGCAGTTCGCCGGCCTTCTCGTCCGGTTTGCCGACAGCGGCGGCCAGGGCTACGGCGGGGTGTTTGTGCAGCGCTTCCTCGATCATCTGCGGGTCGATATTGTGCCCGCCGCGGATGATCAGGTCCTTGCTGCGCCCGGTCAGCCAGATATAGCCATCGCCATCCACGCGGCCCAGGTCGCCGGTATTGAACCAGTCGCCATCGACCCAGATGCCGCCGTTCTTGCTGGCCTGCAGGTAGCCCTTGAATACCGTGGCACCACGGATGCACAGGTTGCCGATTTCATTGCGCGCGGCTTCGCGTAGGTAGTTGCCCTGCTCGTCGAGCACCTTGATCGCCACGTCGCAATAGGGAATGGGCAGGCCGATGGAGCCTGGCCGACGTTCGCCGGCCGGTGGGTTGGCGCAGCTGCCGCAGGTGCCTTCGGTGAGGCCGTAGCCTTCGATCAGGGTCAGGCCGGTTTTGCCCTCGAACTGGCGGATCAGCTCCACCGGCATCGGTGCGGCGCCGCACAGGGCGTATTTCAGCGAGCTGAGGTCATGGCCTTCGCTCGGCACCTGCAACAGGCCGGCATAGATGGTTGGTACGCCGCTGAAGAAGCTGACCTTGTGACGTTCGATCAGCTTCCAGAAGTTGCCGATCAGGTTCGGGTTGCGATAGCCCTGGGGCGTGGCCAGCAGCACTTCGGCGCCACCGATAAAGGCGGTCAGCCCGGTGACTATCACACCATTGACGTGGAACAGCGGCAGGCCGCAGAGGGTTACGTCGCCCGGTGCGAAGCGGGTCACCAGGTTCATGCTGTAGGCCATGGCCACTTCGTTGCCGTGGCTATGCGGCGCCAGTTTCGGTGTGCCGGTGGTGCCGCCGGTGTGGAAGTAGCTGGCGATATCGTCCGCGGCGATGATCCGGCCGCTTTCCAGTGCATCGGCCGGGCAGGCGGCGATCAGTTCGTCGAAGTCCAGCACGCCGTCCGGCAGTGGCCCGCGCTGGGCCTTGATGGCGCTGCGCTGGGGTTCGGCCAGCAGGTTGGCCATGTCCACGCAGATAATCGCCTTGAGTTGCGGCAGGCGCGCGCGCAGCCCTTCGACCTTGGCCCACAGGTCGGTGCCGGGGAAGGGCGCCAGGGTCACCAGCAGCTCGGAGTCCGAGGCCTCGATCAGCTCGGCGATATGCTCGGGTTCGAGCAGGGGGTTGATCGCGTTGACTATGCCGGCCGCCTCGCCGCCCCAGATGGTGAAGTGGGTCTGCGGGAGGTTGGGCAGCAGGAAGGACACCGCTTTGCCCGGGCGCAGGCCCAGGCGGTGAAAGGCGTTGGCGGTCTGGGTGATCTTGCCCAGCAGCTCGGCGTAGTTCAGGCGGTAGGGCGTTTCCTCGGCCGTGCCCTGGAGAATAAAGGACAGCGCCGGCGCGGCTGGCTGGCGGGCGGCGGTGCGGCTGATCAGGGCATAGGTGCTGCTCGGCAGGTCGCGTTCGGCCAGGGGAGTTTGTTCGATCTGCTGGATATCGCGCAGCGTCTGGATCGCAGGAATGTCGTGCATAGGGGCTCGCTTGGATAAGGTCAGCGGGTTAATTGGTGTTCCAGCCAGTCGGCGATGTCGCGGATTTCTTCATTCAGTACTTCATGGCCCATCGGGTAGTCGCGCCATTGCACCTCGACCCCGGACTCGCTCAGGAAATCGTGGGCCGCGCGGCCCATGGCCGGCAGGACGATGTCGTCGAATGTGCCATGCAAGCACAGCGCCGGCAGTTGTTTTTTTGTAGCCGGCAGTTGCACCTCGGGGGCGAAGGTCGGCGCATAGGTGGACAGCGCCAGCACGCCGCCGAGGGCGAATTGCCAGCGCAGGTAGGCGGTATGCAGCACCACCGCGCCACCCTGGGAAAAACCGGCGAGAAACAGGCGGGCCGGGTCGATGCCACTGTCGCGCTGTTCTTCGAGCAGGCGGATCACCTGCTGGGCCGAGGCCTCCAGCTGCTCGCGGTTGATCGCCCGGGCCGGGCTCATGGCCAGGATGTCGTACCAGCTGGGCATGGCATAGCCGCCATTGATGGTCACCGCCTGGGTCGGCGCTTGCGGCAGCACGAAGCGGGTGCTGCGCAAACGCTGCTGCAGGGCCTCGGCGACCGGCATAAAGTCGTAACGATCAGCCCCCAGGCCGTGCAACCAAATGACGCAGGCATCGGCAGCAAGTGTGGGCTGAAGGATCAAGGGTTCGCTCATTTGGGGCTCCGCTATGGTGCGCACGCGCTGATTAAGGGCGCGTGAATTTTTGGGCTGTGTCTAATCTAGAAAGAAGTTGTCGCCAGGGTGCAAGTTTTACTCTTGACCTCTCCGTATGGTGCTTGAGGCGCGGTGCTGGTACGGGCCTTGCTATAACCCTAGAGACTGATGACGTTGCCCGTTGCAAGTAACACTGCGAGCAAAGCGGGCGCGAAACAGGCAGGAAACCTTTTGGCTTTCCATTACGTTCGCAGGCCTTACCAGGCCTGCGAGAAGTAAATCGCTATCCGTCTCTAGCCCATTCAAATAATGGGTAAGTGCGAGTTTATGGCCGTAGGAGCAATCGGCAACTAGACTCGCATAAGGTTTGCGCCCCCGGTTGAGCCTGTTGCTGCCGACAGCCTCGACGAGCCCCATAAGGGTACGGTGGCGGGACCGAGACTCCAAACACAACAAAAGCAACTGGAGGTTTTAATGAAGATGGTGAAATCCACTCTGGCAGTACTGACTACCGCAGCCGTCCTCGGTGTCAGCAGCTTCGCGCAAGCGGGCGCTACCCTGGACGCGGTACAGAAGAAAGGTTTCGTACAGTGCGGCATCAGCGATGGTCTGCCTGGCTTCTCCTACGCCGATGAAAAAGGCAATTACCTGGGCCTCGACGTGGATACCTGCCGCGCCGTAGCTGCCGCCGTATTCGGCGACGCGACCAAGGTCAAATACAGCCCGCTGACCGCCAAGGAGCGCTTCACCGCGCTGCAGTCCGGTGAAGTCGACATCCTCTCGCGCAACACCACCTGGACCAGCTCGCGTGATTCGGGCCTGGGCCTGAACTTCGCCGGCGTCAACTATTACGACGGCCAGGGTTTCCTGGTGAACAAGAAGCTGGGCGTTTCCAGCGCTAAAGAACTCGATGGCGCCACCGTGTGCATCCAGGCCGGTACCACCACCGAGTTGAACCTCTCCGACTACTTCCGCGCCAATGGCCTGAAGTACACCCCGATCACCTACGATACCTCCGACGAGAGCGCCAAGTCGGTGGAAGCCGGCCGTTGCGACGTGCTGACCTCCGACCAGTCGCAGCTGTACGCCCAGCGTATCAAGCTGGCCGATCCGAATTCCTACGTGGTGCTGCCGGAAGTGATCTCCAAAGAGCCGCTGGGCCCGGTCGTGCGCCAGGGTGATGAAGAGTGGTTCGACATCGTGCGCTGGTCGCTCTACGCCATGCTCAACGCCGAAGAGCTGGGCGTGACCTCGGCCAACGTCGTGGAAATGTCCACCTCCACCAAGAACCCGGATATCGCGCGCCTGCTCGGCGCCGAAGGCGAGTTCGGCAAGGATCTGAAACTGCCGAAGGATTGGGCGGTGCAGATCGTCAAGCAAGTGGGTAACTACGGCGAGAGCTTCGAGCGCAACGTTGGCGCCGGCAGCGAGCTGAAGATTGAGCGTGGTCTCAATGCCCTGTGGAACAAAGGTGGTCTGCAGTACGCACCGCCGGTGCGCTGATCGTCTGTTGCCGGCGTCCCGTTCTGGGGCGCCGGCATCGTTCTGCTGACGTGAACCTTGTGCCCGCCGACGCGGGCATAAGGGTTCCAAGAGGGCTCTTATGCAAACTAGTGCAAATGTCCCGCGCCCAGGTGGATCGGTTTGGACCGACCCCAAGGTGCGTGCCTGGCTATTCCAGATTATTGCCGTGATCGCCGTTGTGGCGCTCGGCTGGTTCCTGTTCGACAACACCCAGACCAACCTCGAGAAGCGCGGGATCACCTCCGGGTTTTCCTTTCTCAACAACAGCGCCGGCTTCGGCATTGCGCAAAGCCTGATCGACTACGACGAAAGCCACACCTACGGGCGTGTGTTCGTGGTCGGCTTGCTCAACACCCTGCTGGTGTCGGTGATCGGCATAGTGCTGGCGACCCTGCTGGGCTTTGTTCTCGGGGTGGCGCGGTTGTCGCCGAACTGGCTGGTCAGCAAGCTGGCCACCATCTATATCGAAACCTTCCGCAATATCCCGCCGTTGCTGCAGATCTTCTTCTGGTACTTCGCGGTGATGCTGGCGCTGCCCGGGCCACGACAGAGCCTGGGGGTCGCCGAGACGTTCTTCCTCAACAGCCGCGGCCTGTATATGCCGGCACCCAGCCCTACCGACGGCTTTGCCTTGTTCGCCGGTGCGCTGATTGTGGCGGTGATTGGCGTGGTGCTGCTGGCGCGCTGGTCGAAGGCGCGTTTCGAGGCCACCGGCAAGTACTTCCCGGTGTCCCTGGGCGCCGTGCCACTGCTGCTGATCCTGCCCGGCCTGGCCGTGCTGGTGGGCGGCAACCCGCTGCAGTGGAGCATGCCCGAGTTGACCGGGTTCAACTTCAAGGGTGGCTGGGTGCTGATCCCCGAGTTGATGGCCCTGACCCTGGCGTTGACCATCTACACCGCGGCCTTTATCGCCGAGAACGTGCGTTCCGGGATCATGGCGGTCAGTCATGGGCAGACCGAGGCGGCGCGTTCCCTGGGCCTGCCGGCGGGCAAGACCCTGCGTCTGGTGATCATTCCCCAGGCCCTGCGGGTGATCATTCCGCCGCTGACCAGCCAGTACCTCAACCTGGCGAAGAACTCCTCGCTGGCGGCCGGTATCGGCTACCCGGACATGGTCTCGCTGTTCGCCGGTACGGTGCTCAATCAGACCGGCCAGGCGATCGAGGTGATAGCCATCACCATGAGCGTGTACCTGGCGATCAGCATCAGCATTTCCATGCTGATGAACTGGTACAACAAGCGCATTGCGCTGATCGAGCGGTAAGGAGCAGCCATGCAGACTCATACATTCAAACCCGATCTGCCGCCACCGGCGCTCAGCGTCGGCGTGCTCGGTTGGCTGCGTGCCAACCTGTTCTCCAGCTGGTTCAACAGCCTGCTGACCCTGTTCGCCGCCTATCTGGTGTGGTTGATCATTCCACCGCTGGTGCAGTGGGCCCTGATCGACGCCGACTGGGTCGGCACGACCCGGGAAGACTGCACCAGCGGCGGGGCCTGCTGGGTGTTCGTGCAGCAGCGCTTTGGCCAGTTTATGTACGGCTTCTACCCGAGCGAGCTGCGTTGGCGCGTGGATACCACCCTGTGGCTGGCGATCATCGGCGCCGCGCCGCTGTTTATCCCGCAGATGCCGCGCAAGGCCCTTTACGGCCTGAGCTTCCTGGCGGTCTATCCGCTGCTGGCGTTCTGGCTGCTGCATGGCGGTTTCTTCGGCCTGTCGACCGTGGCTACCAGCCAGTGGGGCGGCTTGATGCTGACCCTGGTGATCGCCGCGGTGGGCATAGTCGGGGCCTTGCCGTTGGGCATTTTGCTGGCGCTGGGACGGCGCTCGGACATGCCTGCGATCCGGGTGATCTGCGTGACCTTTATCGAGTTCTGGCGTGGTGTGCCGCTGATCACCGTGCTGTTTATGTCCTCGGTGATGCTGCCGCTGTTCCTGCCCGAGGGGTTGTCGTTCGACAAGCTGATGCGTGC
>DASUOY010000446.1:0-3191 GCA_036276395.1 Pseudomonas sp. | reverse complement strand
CAACATCGGAGCACGCATATGAGCCGCACCCCGGATACCTGGATTCTTACCGCCCATTGCCCGAGCGTGCTCGGCACCGTGGATGCGGTCACTCGCTTTCTCTTCGAGCAGCGCTGCTACGTCACCGAGCACCACAGCTTCGATGACCGCCTGTCCTCGCGCTTCTTTATCCGTGTCGAATTTCGTCAGCCCGACGGCTTCGACGAGGCCGCGTTCCGCGCCGGTGTGCAGGAGCGTCTGGCGCCCTTCGAGATGCAGGTCGAGCTGACCCCGCCGGGCTACCGGGCCAAGGTGGTGCTGATGGTCAGCAAGGCCGACCACTGCCTCAACGACCTGCTCTATCGCCAACGTATCGGCCAGCTGGCCATGGACGTGGTGGCGGTGGTGTCCAACCACCCGGACCTGGAACCCCTGGCGCGTTGGCACGACATCCCTTATTACCACTTTCCCCTCGATCCCCACGACAAGCCGGCGCAGGAGCGCCAGGTGTTGCAGGTGATCGAGCAGACCGGCGCCGAACTGGTGGTGCTCGCCCGCTATATGCAGGTGCTGTCGCCCGAGCTGTGCCGCAAGCTGGACGGCTGGGCGATCAATATCCACCACTCGCTGCTGCCTGGTTTCAAGGGCGCCAAGCCCTATCACCAGGCCTACCAGAAGGGCGTCAAGCTGGTCGGCGCCACCGCCCACTACATCAACAACGACCTCGACGAGGGGCCGATCATCGCCCAGGGCGTGGAGACGGTGGACCACGCCCACTACCCCGAAGACCTGATCGCCAAGGGGCGCGATATCGAATGCCAGACCCTGGCCAAGGCCATCGCCTACCACCTCGAGCGGCGCGTGTTTCTTAACGCCAACCGCACCGTGGTGCTGCACGCCTAAGCAACGCCTGGGTGGGACCGGCTGCCAAACCCTCGGTCCCACCCGGCAATAGACACAAAGACTCCAATGCAAGGTCGCGCGACCCCTGGCCGCGCCATGGCTCTACAACCGAAGCCCCACAACAAGAAAGGAGAACACCTATGTCTGGTAATCGTGGCGTCGTCTACCTCGGCGCTGGCAAGGTCGAAGTGCAGAAGATCGACTATCCGAAAATGCAGGACCCGCGCGGCAAGAAGATCGAGCACGGCGTCATCCTGCGCGTGGTTTCCACCAATATCTGCGGCTCCGACCAGCATATGGTGCGCGGCCGCACCACCGCCCAGGTCGGCCTGGTGCTGGGCCACGAGATCACCGGCGAGGTGATCGAGAAGGGCAGCGACGTGGAGAACCTGAAGATCGGTGATCTGGTCTCGGTGCCGTTCAACGTCGCCTGCGGCCGCTGCCGCAGCTGCAAGGAAATGCACACCGGCGTCTGCCTGACCGTCAACCCGGCCCGCGCCGGCGGCGCCTACGGCTACGTCGACATGGGCGACTGGACCGGTGGCCAGGCCGAATACGTGCTGGTGCCGTACGCCGACTTCAACCTGCTGAAGCTGCCGGACCGCGACAAGGCCATGGAGAAGATCCGCGACCTGACCTGCCTGTCCGACATCCTGCCCACCGGCTATCACGGCGCCGTGACTGCCGGCGTCGGCCCGGGCAGCAGCGTGTATATCGCCGGTGCCGGCCCGGTTGGCCTGGCGGCTGCCGCTTCCGCTCGTCTGCTCGGTGCGGCGGTGGTTATAGTCGGCGACGTCAACCCGGTGCGCCTGGCCCATGCCAAGGCCCAGGGCTTCGAGATCGCCGACCTGTCCAAGGACACTCCGCTGCACGAGCAGATCGCCGCCTTGCTGGGTGAGCCGGAAGTCGATTGTGCGGTGGATGCGGTGGGCTTCGAGGCCCGCGGCCATGGTCACTCCGGCGCCCAGCACGAGGCCCCGGCCACCGTGCTCAACTCGCTGATGGGTGTGGTGCGGGTCGCCGGCAAGATCGGCATTCCCGGCCTCTACGTCACCGAAGACCCGGGTGCGGTGGACGCGGCGGCGAAGATCGGCTCCTTGAGCATCCGCTTCGGCCTCGGCTGGGCCAAATCCCACAGCTTCCACACCGGCCAGACCCCGGTGATGAAGTACAACCGCGCGCTGATGCAGGCGATCATGTGGGACCGCATCAATATCGCCGAAGTGGTGGGCGTGCAGGTGATCAGCCTGGACGACGCGCCGCGCGGTTACGGCGAGTTCGACGCCGGCGTGCCGAAGAAATTCGTGATCGACCCGCACAAGATGTTTAGCGCCGCTTAATGTCGGCAGTCCTGGGCGCGCTCCCGCGCCCAGGCAATGGCGGCTAAGCTGAGAGGCACCTGTTCGCAAGGTGCGGCCCATGTCCAGCCAAGTATTCGACGATCAGTTCTGGTGCGACCCGCGCCAGGATAAATCCGCCATCCCCGACCTGGCCCAGGCCCTGCTGGCGCGTGCCCATCAGGACCGGCCGATGCGTGGCTTCAGCCTCAAGCATGCCAACCTGGGCGCTATCGATCTGGTCCATCGCGGCAGCGGCGTGGGTTACGACCTCAGCGGCAGCGATTTCTACCGCGCCAACCTGCAAGGCGCCCACCTGTTCGCCGTCGACCTGCACGGCGCCTCGCTGATGAAGGCCGACCTGCGTGGCGCCAACCTGCATTGCGCCGACCTGCGCGGGGCCAATCTGCTCGGTGTGCACCTGGAAGGCGCGCGCCTGGACAACGTGCTCTGGGGCGAACGCCTGCTGCAGGAACAGCAGGCCGTCGAGGCTCGCCGTGCCGGGCGTTTCGAGCAGATGCTCGATCTCCTGCAACAGGCCGAGGAAACCTACCGCAACCTGCGCCTGAGCCTGGAGCACGCCGGCCTGTTCGAGCAGGCGGGGATATTCTTCCACCGCGAAATGACCATGCGCCGCCTGCAGATGCCCAGGTGGTCCTATCAGCGGCAGATCTCCTATGTGGTCGACCTGTTCTGCGGCTATGGCGAGAAGCCGCTGCGGGTGGTGCTGTTTTCCCTGGGCTTTATCCTGCTCTGCGCGGTGTTCTACTTCCTGCTGGGGGTGCGCTACGGCGAGCAACAGGTCGGCCTGAACCTGCAACAGGGCTTTATGTTCAACCTGCTGGAGCTGCTCACCTGCCTGTATTACAGCGTGGTGACCTTTACCACCCTGGGCTACGGCGACCTGGTACCCATAGGTTTCGCCCGGGTGCTGGCGGCCTTCGAGGCCTTTACCGGCAGCTTTACCATGGC
>DASUOY010000445.1:0-6397 GCA_036276395.1 Pseudomonas sp. | reverse complement strand
AAGTCGACCTTGCTCGGCGCATCATCGTGGCTCAGCCACTGGCCGGGGCTGAGCAGGTACAGCGCCACGGTCGGGCCGCTGCTCATGGCGGCGGTCAGGGCGCTGTTGTCCTGCACGCGCAGGTCGGTACGAAACCAGATCAATTGCAGCATGTTCAATTCCGTCAGCTGTGCAGCAGGTTAAGGTCGGTAAGGCTGTGCAACGCGGCCAGCGGGTCGGCGGCCAGGCTCAGTTCGGCGTTCTGCGCAGTGATGGCGACTAATTCTTCGGCGTGGATCTGCACCACCTGACCGACCAGCAGGCAGGGGCAGTCATAACCGCCGAGCAGGCGCTGCAGGTGGGTGCTGTTCAGCGCCTGGCTGGAATACAGCAGCACCGCACGCGGCTGAATATGCTCGACCGCCAGGGCCAGTTCGGTCGGCGGCAGCGGCCAGTCGAAGACTTCCACCGGGCAGCCGGCGCTGCTCGCCAGCCAGGCGGTCAGCCACAGGCCGGGCGCCATCGGCAGGTCGGAGACGTTGATCAGCAGCAGTGGGGCGCCGTTGCACTGGCGGTTGTTGTGGTACAGGCGCGCACCGAGCTTGCTGCGCAGCCAGGAATAGAAGAACACCCGTTCGGCCTGGGCGCCGAACTGGTTGCGCCAGCGCAGCTCCAGGTCACTCAGCAGCGGCAGCAGCAATTGCTGGCACAGGGTATGCGGCGGGTAGAGCGCCAGTTCGCTGTTGAAACACTCATCCACGCGCCGCTCGTTAAGGTTGCAGATGGCCTCTTGTAACTGCTGGCGTTTTTCCTCCCAGGGTGAGCTCGCATCGGCCTGCGCCGGTTGGCCGGCGCGCAGCAGCCCCTTGACCTGGCTGACCGAGACGCCGCGATTGAGCCAGGTGAGAATCGCCTGGATGCGCAGCACATGCTCGTCGGCATACAGGCGATGACCCTTGGGCGTGCGGTGCGGCACGATCAGGCCATAACGGCGCTCCCAGGCGCGCAGGGTCACGGCGTTGACCCCGGTGATGCGCGCCACATCGCGGATCGGCATAAAACCCTGGGCAATGGCCGCCTGGTAGTCATCCGCAGTGGTGGTCGAGGCGTTGCGACTAAGCTCGTCCATGGCTTATAGGGCATTACGCAGGCTGAGGTTTTCCGGGTGCGGCTGCAGGTAAACCTGCTGCGCGATGTAGGTGTCCGGGTGGCGGCGGAAGTGATGCTTGAGCAGGGTCATGGGCACCACCAGCGGCACCACGCCATAGCGGTACTGGCCGATCAGCTGCTGCATTTCCTGCTTCTCGTCGCTGCTTAGCGACTGCTTGAGGTAGCCGCTGAGGTGCTGCAGCACGTTGCTGTGGGTACGGCGGGTGGCGCAGCTTCTCAGTGCGCTCATCAGCTCGCTGAAATAGCGCGGTGCCAGCTCATTGATGTCGTATTGGCCGAGGTTGCCGAGCATGCGCCCAAGCAATTTGTACTGCATGGGGTTGGTGGCCATCAGCAGGTATTTGTAGCGCGAGTGAAAGTCGATCAAGCGCTTGCGCGTCAGGCCGTCGCGCAGCAGCTGTTGCCACTCGGAGTAGGCGAATACGCGAGTGATAAAGTTCTCGCGCAGGATCGGGTCGTTGAGGCGGCCGTCTTCTTCCACCGGCAGATTGGGATGCCGGGCGCAGAAGGCTTGGGCAAAGATGCCACGGCCAGGCTCGCTGGGGCGGCCGTTGTCCTGATAAACCTTGACCCGGTGCAGGCCGCAGGACGGCGACTGCTGCATAAAGATGTAGCCGCAGATATCCGTCAGCTCACCGGCCATGCGCTCGCCATAGGCGGCCAAGGGCTCGGTGACATCCACCTCGCGCCTGACCGTGCCCACGGCGCGCGGTGCTAGCGGGTCGCCTATCAGACGGATCGGTTCACGGGGGATGCCCAGGCCGATGGCCACTTCCGGGCAGAGCGGGACGAAATCGAAATGCTCATTCAGGCTGCGGCTGCACAGGCGCGATTCCTTGTGGCCGCTGTTGTAGCGAACTTCGGAACCCAGCAGACAGGCGCTGATGCCCAGTTTGGGTTTGCCGGTGGCGGTTTCGGATGGGCTCATGGGCAACCTCTGATGTTCGACTTGTACAGATCCTGGTGGATGTACAACTTGAGTTCATCATAGGTTTGTAATTGTACAAGTCAATATATTTGTACAACTACTGTGGGGTTTTGTGTGTAGGCCTGTTACTTCCAGCCCATGCGCCAGTGCTCGGGGTTTTCCAGTACGCGCCAGTCCAGGCGTTGGCAACGCTGGTTGAGCACGGCCTGCAATTCGATCTGCAGCACGGTGCCGTCTTCGTCGCAGAACAGCTCGGTGACGAGAAAATGTTTCTCGCGGTTCTGCGGCTGCGCTGCTGTCCATTTCGACAGCAGCAGCTTGCGCGGATTGAGCCGATGTTTGGCCGGCGCGCGGGCCTGAGTGCTCATTGCAGGTGTTCGAGCAAGCGCCGCGCGGCTTCCTGGCCGCTGAGCCAGGCGCCCTCGACCCGTCCTGACAGGCACCAGTCGCCGCAGGCGTACAGGCCCAGGTCGGCATCGGCCAGGGTGCCCCACTGGTGAGCGCTGGCTGGCCGGGCATAGAGCCAGCGATGGGCCAGGCTGAGGCTGGGGGCCGGCACGGCGCAGCCGATCAGTTCGGCGAAGGCGCCATACAGCTCGGCGATCACCTGCTCCTTGGGCAGGTCCAGGTGTTGCTTGCTCCAGGCGCTGCTGGCGTGCAGTACCCAGGTGTCCAGGGTGGTGTCGCGCCCCGGCTTGCTGCGGTTGCGCGCCAGCCAGTCGATCGGGCTGTCCTGCACAAAGCAGCCTTCAACCTTGGTCTGCAAGGGGCTGGCGAAGGCCAGCGCCACCGCCCAGGTGGGCTCCATGGCCACGCTGGCCGCGGCCCCCGCCAGTTTCGGTGCGCTGGCCAGCAGGGCCGTAGCTTGCGGCGCCGGGGTGGCGACTATGACGTGGCTGAAGGGGCCGTGGCTGTTGCCTTCGGCATCCTGCAGGTGCCAGTGCTGCTTGCCGCGGAACACCTCGGTGATGCGGCAGGAAAAATGCACCGGCAAGGCACCGAGCAGGGCGCGGCTGATCGCGCTCATGCGTGGGCTGCCAACCCAGCGCACCTGCTCATCCGGCGAGGCGCTGAGCTGGCCGTTGCTGGCGTGGTACAGGCTGGGGGTCCACTCGGCGACCCAGCCGCGGGCCTGCCATTGCTGCACCACTTCGACAAAGCGCCGGTCGCGGGCGGTGAAATATTGCGCGCCCAGGTCCAGGGCCCCGGCATCGCTGCGTTTGCTGGCCATGCGGCCGCCGCTGCCACGGCTCTTATCGAACAACTGCACCGCATGCCCGGCCGCGTGCAGTACCTGGGCGGCGGACAAGCCGGCCATGCCGGTGCCGATGATGGCGATGGGGTTGATTGCGCTCATGGCTTACCTCGTGTTCGGGAGCTTTAGGCTACGCTTTGGACAAAAGCTATACAATATTAATTGCTTGTATAGCATGTGTCGGTTACAAGCTCGCCTACCTATAGTTAAGACAACTGACGCTCTTAATAAAGGCACGGCGTGACATAAATCTGCTGTGCCGACATTGTTAGGGCCTGCTCAAAGGCTTGTGAGCTAGGGGCATGCAAGGCAAAAGCGGGCGAAGAAGCGCAGTTTACGAGTAGTAAATGAGCATTCTGAGCCTGCTTTTAACGCAGCAGGCCCGACGCGCAGCAGCTTTTGGGTAGGTGCTTGAGCATGCGAGGACTAGGTTATGCATATTCTTCTGACCGGCGGCACCGGCCTGATTGGCCGCGGCCTGTGCCAGCACTGGGCGCAGCAGGGCCATCAGCTGACGGTGTGGAGCCGTCGCCCGGAACAGGTCGCCAGCCTGTGCGGTGCCAGCGTGCGCGGCATTGCCCGGCTCGATGAGCTGGGCGACGAGCCGCTGGATGCGCTGGTCAACCTGGCCGGCGCGCCGATTGCCGACCGGCCCTGGACGCGCAAGCGCAAGGCATTGCTGTGGGCCAGCCGGATCAGTCTGACCGAGCAGTTGCTGGCCTGGCTGGAGGCGCGTGAGCAGAAGCCGCGGGTGCTGTTGTCCGGCTCGGCGGTGGGCTGGTATGGCGATGGCGGCGAGCGTGAGCTGCACGAGGATTCGCCCCAGGTCTGCGACGACTTTGCCGCCCAGCTCTGCGGCGCCTGGGAAGAAACCGCCCTGCGCGCGCAAGAGCTGGGCATCCGTGTGGTGCTGCTGCGCACCGGGCTGGTGCTGGCGCGCGAGGGCGGCATGCTGGGGCGCCTGTTGCCGCCATTCAGGCTGGGCCTGGGCGGCCCGCTGGGCAGTGGCCGGCAATGGATGCCGTGGATACATCTCAGCGATCAAATTGCCCTGATCGATTTTCTTCTGCAGCAGGAGCAGGCCCAGGGTCCTTATAATGCCTGCGCGCCGCAGCCGGTTCGCAACCGTGCGTTCAGCCAGGCCCTGGGTCGCGCGCTGCACCGCCCAGCCTGTATGCCGGCGCCGGCCTTTGTTCTGCGCCTGGCCCTGGGGGAACTCTCGGAGTTGCTGCTGGGCGGCCAGCGCGCCTTGCCGACGCGCCTGCTGGGCGAAGGTTTCAGTTTCCGTTTCACTCACTTGGATGTGGCCCTGGCGGATCTGCTGGGCCAGCCTGACTAGGATTGCGCATGACCGATCACGCGTTGCTGCTGGTAAACCTGGGCTCACCGGCCTCCACCGAGGTGGCCGATGTGCGTCGTTACCTCAACCAGTTTCTGATGGACCCCTATGTCATCGATCTGCCCTGGCCGCTGCGCCGCCTGCTGGTGTCGCTGATCCTGCTCAAGCGTCCGGCGGCCTCGGCCCATGCCTATGCATCGATCTGGTGGGACGAGGGCTCGCCCCTGGTAGTGCTGAGCAAGCGCCTGCAACAGGCGATGCAGGGCGCCTGGAAGCATGGCCCGGTGGAGTTGGCCATGCGCTATGGCGAGCCGTCGCTGCAAACCGTACTGACCCGTCTGGCCGGGCAGGGCATCAGCCAGGTGACCCTGGCGCCGCTCTACCCGCAATTCGCCGACAGCACCACCACCACGGTGATCGAGGAGGCGCGGCGGGTGGTACGCGAGCAGCAGCTGCCGATACGCTTCTCGATATTGCCGCCGTTCTATGCCCAGCCCGAATACCTGGACGCCCTGGCCGACAGCGCCAGACCCTATCTGGAGCAAGGCTTCGATCATCTGCTGCTGAGCTTTCACGGCCTGCCGGAGCGCCACCTGCACAAGCTCGATACCACGGGGCACTGCCTCAAGGGCGACGACTGCTGCCGTACGGCCTCGGCGCAGGTGCTGGCCAACTGTTACCGCGCGCAATGCCTGCGCAGCGCCGAGTTGTTTGCCCAGCGCATGGGGCTTAAGCCTGAGCAATGGTCGGTGTCGTTCCAGTCGCGCCTGGGCCGGGCCAAGTGGATCGAACCCTACACCGAGTCGCGTCTCGACGAACTGGGCAAGCAGGGGGTGAAAAAGCTCCTGGTGATGTGCCCGGCCTTTGTCGCCGACTGTATCGAAACTCTGGAGGAAATCGGCGACCGTGGCCGCGAGCAGTTCCTCGCGGCTGGCGGCGAGAGCCTGCAGCTGGTGCCGTGCCTGAACGATCACCCCAGCTGGGTGGCGGCCTTGAATACCCTCTGCGAGCGCGCTCCCGTGCTGCTCTGATTGGTGCAGGCATTCGCTCGAAAGGATGCCTTGCATTCGCGAAGCTGATAAGCCCTTGGGGCGATACTCAGCGCTGTGTCTATCGGCCTAAGCTGGCAGCTCTTTCCAACCATCGCGCACCGCTTGCCAAGGGTGCCGAGGAGACTGCCAATGCTCAACAACAATAACGGCTATCCCTCCAGCGCCCGCGCCTGGGCCACTGTCGCCATCCTGATGGTGGCCTACGTGCTGTCCTTTATCGACCGGCAGATTCTCAACCTGCTGGTGGGGCCGATCCGCCGTGATCTGATGATCAACGATACGCAGATGAGCCTGTTGATGGGCCTATCGTTCGCCCTGTTCTATACCGTGTGCGGCATTCCCCTGGGGCGCCTGGCCGACACCAAAAGCCGGCGCGGCCTGATCGCTATCGGTGTGCTGTTCTGGAGCGCGGCCACCGCCGCCTGCGGCATGGCCAAGCTGTACTGGCAGTTTCTGCTGTGTCGTATCGGCGTGGGGGTGGGCGAGGCGGCCTTGTCGCCGGCGGCCTATTCGCTGATCGCCGACAGCTTCCCGGCCGAGCGCCGCGCCACCGCCATCAGCGTGTATTCCATGGGCGTCTACCTGGGCTCGGGGCTGGCCTTTTTGCTTGGCGGCCTGGTCATCCAGTTTGCCTCGGCCCAGGGCGATCTGTCGCTGCCGGTGCTGGGCGAGGT
>DASUOY010000444.1:0-3603 GCA_036276395.1 Pseudomonas sp. | reverse complement strand
GGCAATCGGGAAACCTTGGCCGCGCATGGCTTCGATCTGCTTCATCGGGCCGGTTACGCCTTGCTCGTCCGGCACGATGCCGTCGCGGGCCATTTTCAGCATGGCCAGGGCGTGCAACGGGATATCTGGGCGCGACCAGGCGTCTGGAGCGGGGGACAGGTCGTCGGTGTTGGTTTCGCCAGTCACCTTGAACACGCGCAGGCTGATCTTGTCGGCCAGAGTCGGACGGTTCTTGAACCACTCGCCGTCAGCCCAGGATTGCAGTACGCCTTTGGCGTGAACGTTGCCGTTCTTGGCTTTTTCAGCGACGTCGTGGAAGGCGTCGAACATCAGTAGGGTGTGCTTCAGTTGCTCGGCAGTCACGGCAGCCAGTTCGCTGTCGTCGAGCAGCTCAACCAGGGTGGCGATGTTGTAACCGCCTTGCATGGTGCCGAGCAGTTCAACAGCGTGCTGCTTGCTGATCAGTGGGGAAGTGACTTCGCCTTTGGCAAGGGCAGAGAGGAAACCGGCCTTGACGTAGGCGGCTTCGTCGACGCCTGGCGGCACGCGGTTGGTGATCAGGTCAAGGAGAACGGCTTCTTCGCCGGCTGGCGGGTTTTTCAGCAGCTCGATCAGGCCTGCGGTTTGTTCGGCGTTCAGCGGCTGGGGCACGATACCCTGAGCGGCACGCTCTGCTACATGTTTGCGATAGGCTTCAAGCACAGTTATTACCCTCATCAGTGGTCCCAAAGGGTTGTCCGGGACGCGATCCAGAAAACAACAAACCAGGCGCTTGGTGGCTTTATGGGCCGCTTAGCCGAGGTTTCGTTGAATCCTTGCAGAAGCTGTTTTCAAAGTTTTACGCCGGCAGGACGGGCTTGATGAGGGCTGACGCAGGCACTCGGGGGGACTCCAAGTGGACTGCGCCAACATCGTACCTGCAGGATCGACTGTGCTCGTGACGCTTTGAAAACAGCTTCCAACGGACATTGGCGCCTATTAAAGGCGGGCCGATTCTACTGGAAAGCTTTGATAAAGTTAAGCGAAAGCCCCCGGCTATATAGGGGTGATCTGCCTTAGACAAAGGGCTAAGATGCCAGCCTATCCGCCAGTATCCATGCCTTTCGTTATGTCCAACCAACGCATCAAAACCCCCTGTGTCGGCCTCTGTTCCACGGTTTACGGCGATTTGGTCTGCCGCGGCTGCAAGCGCTTTCACCATGAGGTGATCAATTGGAACAGCTATAACGACGAGGAAAAACACGCCGTCTGGCTGCGCCTAGAGGTGTTGTTGGTGCAGGTGATGGCGGCCAAGCTTGAGGTTTTCGATGCCGTTCGTCTGCGCACGCAGCTTGAGCAACGGCAGATCCGCTTTGTGCCGCAGCAATCGCCCTATTGCTGGGCCTATCAACTGATCGCCCGCGGCGCGCGGGTGATCAGCCAGCTGGATGCCTATGGTATGGCGGTGCTACCGGAGTTTCGCGGCTGGGGGTTGCCGGAGTTGCGCGATGCCATTGATCGCGAGTTCTTTCTGCTCTCCGAGGCCCACTACGAGCGCTATATCGCCCCACGGTTTTTGCGCGAAGGTTTGGAAGTCAGGGTTTAACGCGTTTTTAAACGACAAAGCCGCCTTTTTCAGGCGGCTTTGTCGTTTCAGGTGTGCGTTCAGCGTTGGGCCACCAGCTCTTCCAGGTGGGCAATGATGTCGTCGGGCTTGAGCACCAGTACGTCGCTTTCCAGCGAATCGAGAATCACCTCGGCGGTATTGCCGATCAGCGCGCCGGCGATACCGGTGCGCGCCACCGTGCCGATTACCGTGACACCGGCATTGAGGCTATGCGCGACCTGTGGAATTAGCACGTCGGCCGGGCCTTCGACTATATGCAGGCGCTCATCGGCGATCTCGTATTCGGCCTGGAAGGCCTTGCACTGGTCGCGGTAGCGCGCCTCGATGGTTTCCTTGAGCTGGAAGGTTGGGTCGGCGGCCGACAGCATCGGCGTCGGGTGAGCGCTGATTACATGCAGCTCGGCCTTGGCCAGCGCGGCGATATCGAAGCCATGACTGACGATGCTGGTATGCAGGGTGCGGTGTTCGCCATCGGCATTGCCCACATCGACTGCCGCGAGGATGCTGCCGCCGGCCCAGGATCTATCGGTTTTTACCATCAGCACCGGGGCCGGGCAGTAGCGCAGCAGCTTCCAGTCGTCGGGAGTGAGGATGGCCTTTTTCAGCGGGTTGTCGGGGAAGTGCTGCTTGATCACCAGGCCGCAGCCTTCGGCCTGCTGCACGCTGATAATGGTTTGATGCAGACTTTCGTGCCAGGCCTGCTGGCTGGAGGTGCTGAAGCCTTCGCTGGTGAGCGAGCCGGTCAGGTCGCTCAGGTAGGCGCTGTGATCATGCTTCTTGTCACATACCAGCAGGTGCAGGTGCGACTGGGTGACGCCGGCGATCAACTTGGCGCGTTTCAGAGCCAAACCCTCGGGGCGCTCAGGCTCCATTACCACCAGAATGCTGCGAATAGCTTGCATGATCATCTCCATGTGAAGTCAGTTGTACTGTTTATCACTATAGATGGCCGGCTCAGTGCGTGCGTTTGACCGGTGTCAATCGAGTGGCTGTTCGCGCGCTCATTCGTATAATGGCCACGCTCTAGCTTTATCACTCCCGCCCGTCTGCTTTTGTGAATTTATGTATCTGTTAGCCCAAACCTATTGTCTGCTGCATCGTTCTGCCTGCATGCCGGGGCGCAACCTGCCTGCATATCGCGATCTGGCTGTGGGTGTGCGCCCATGAACTTGCCGGAAATCCACGAATTTCTCGGCTGCCGCACCCCGGATGCCTGGATTGCAGCCGCCTTGGCTGATCAGCAGACCCTGCTGATCGACCATAAGAACTGCGAATTCAAGGCCGCCAGTACGGCCCTGAGCCTGATGGCCAAGTACAGCACCTATGTCGACCTGCTCAACGCCATGTCGCGCCTGGCCCGCGAGGAACTGGTGCACCATGAGCAGGTGCTGCGCATCATGAAGCGGCGCAAGATCGGCCTGCGTCCGGTGTCGGCGGCGCGTTACGCCTCGGGCCTGCGCAAGATAGTGCGCACCCACGAGCCGTACAAACTGGTGGATACCCTGGTGGTCGGTGCCTTTATCGAGGCGCGCAGTTGCGAGCGGTTCGAGGCGCTGGTGCCCCATCTGGACGAAGAGCTGGGCAAGTTTTACTTCGGCTTGCTGAAAAGCGAGGCGCGGCACTTTCAGGGCTATCTGAAACTTGCCTACCAGTATGGCGAGGAGCGTGACGTCAACCAGGCCATCGAGCGGGTGAGGGCAGCAGAGCGCGAGCTGATTGAATCAGCGGATACCGAGTTTCGCTTTCACAGCGGTGTGCCGACGCTCTAAAATAAAAAAGCGCCCCGAAGGGCGCTTTTTTATAGCCTGCCATCCTTGGCGGCTACCCTTCGGGCCGTCGCTGCGCGACGTTAAAAATTGCTCCTGGCAATTTTTTATGCGGCGACTACTAGGTTTACTGCTTTACGCTCAGATCCAGCGCCAGATCGCGCGCGGCCTTGGTCGCCAATACGCCCATCAGTTGGCCGATCTCATCCTGACGGCTGCTGGCGCCTTCCT
>DASUOY010000443.1:0-6281 GCA_036276395.1 Pseudomonas sp. | reverse complement strand
CAGGCCCATCAACGGCACGAACAGGGCATTGAAGTAAGGCGGGCCGACCGACAGCTTGGCGCCGGTCATGGCATCCAGCACCAGCGGGTAGAGGGTGCCGAGCAGGATCATCGAGGCCGCCACCACCAGGATCAGGTTATTGACCAGCAGCAGGGTCTCCCGCGACCACAGGGCGAAACCGACCTGGCTCTTGACCACCGGGGCGCGAATGGCGAACAGGGTCAGCGAGCCGCCCACCACTATCAGCAGGAAGGCCAGGATAAACACGCCGCGCTCGGGGTCGCTGGCAAAGGCATGCACCGAGGTCAGCACCCCGGAGCGCACCAGGAAGGTCCCCAGCAAGCTCAGGGAGAAGGCGGCGATGGCCAGCAGCACGGTCCAGCTCTTGAACACGCCGCGTTTCTCGGTCACGGCCAGGGAGTGGATCAGCGCGGTGCCGACCAGCCAGGGCATAAAGGAGGCGTTTTCCACCGGGTCCCAGAACCACCAGCCGCCCCAGCCCAGTTCGTAGTAGGCCCACCAGGAACCCAGGGCGATGCCTATGCCGAGGAAGGCCCAGGCGACTATGGTCCAGGGCCGCGACCAGCGCGCCCAGGCGGCGTCCAGCTTGCCGCCGAGCAAGGCGGCAATGGCAAAGGCGAAGGCCACGGAGAAGCCGACATAACCCATATAGAGCATCGGCGGGTGAATGATCAGGCCGAAGTCCTGCAGCAGCGGGTTGAGATCACGACCGTTGGCGGGAGTATCGAACAGCAGACGCTCGAAGGGGTTGGAGGTGATGATCAGAAACAGCAGAAAGCCGATGCTGATAATGCCCATCACCGCCAGCACGCGGGCCAGCATCTCTTCCGGCAGCTGGCGCGAGAAAATCGACACGGCAAAGGTCCAACCGGCCAGGATCAGGCCCCAGAGCAGCAGCGAACCTTCGTGGGCGCCCCACACGGCGCTGAACTTGAAGTACCAGGGCAGCGCGCTGTTGGAGTTGTTGGCCACATAGGCGACGGTGAAGTCGTCGACCATAAAGGCGTAGGTCAGGCAGATAAAGGCGAACAGCATAAAGCTGAACTGGCCCCAGGCCGCCGGCTGCGCCAGGCTCATCCACTGGCGATCGCCACGCCAGGCACCGATCAGCGGCAGCGTCGCCTGCACCAGCGCCATGCACAGGGCGAGGATCATGGCCAGATGGCCGAGTTCGGGAATCATTGCGTGCCTCCCTTAGGCGCATTGCCAGTGGCGGCGTCATGCTTCTGCTGCATGCCGCTTTGCTCCAGGGCCTGCATAACTTCCGGCGGCATATAGTTTTCGTCGTGCTTGGCCAGCACTTCATCGGCGATCAGCACGCCGCTGCCGTCGAGCTTGCCCATGGCGACTATGCCCTGGCCCTCACGGAACAGGTCCGGAAGTATGCCGCTGTAGCGGATGGTCACGCTCTTGGCGCCATCGGTGACCACGAAATCGGTTTCCAGGGAATCGCTGGAGCGCTTCACCGAGCCCTCCTCGACCAGGCCACCGGCACGGATACGGGTGTCCTGGGGTGCTTCGCCATTGGCGATCTGGGTCGGGGTGTAGAACAGGTTGATGTTCTGCTGCAACGCGCTCAGGGCCAGGGCCACGGCGATGCCTACGCCGGCGATGATGGCCAGGACGATATACAGGCGCTTTTTACGCACGGGGTTCACTTCGACTCCTCCCGGCGCAAACGACGCGCCTCGTCTTGCAGGTAACGGCGACGCGCCAGGATTGGCAGCGCCACATTCAGCCCCAGCACAGCCAGGCTGATGGCATAACAGGACCAGACATAAGGCCCGTGGGTGCCCATGGCGAGAAACTCACTAAAGCTGGCAAAACTCATAGGCCCTTCTCCACCTGCGCCTTGACGACGGACTTGGCCCAACTGCTGCGTGCCTCGCGCTTGAGCACTTCCAGGCGCATGCGCAGCAGCAGCACGGCGCCAAAGAAGCAGTAGAAGCCCAGCACCATCAGTAGCAGCGGCATCCACATCTCGAACGGCATGGCCGGTTTTTCCACCACGCTGAAAGTGGCGGGCTGGTGCAGGGTGTTCCACCACTCCACCGAGTACTTGATGATCGGGATATTCACCACGCCGACAATCGCCAGCACCGCGCAAGCCTTGGCCGCGCTGTCACGGTTAGTGATGGCATTGCCCAGGGCGATCACGCCGAAATACAGAAACAACAGAATCAGCATCGAGGTCAGGCGCGCATCCCACACCCAGTAGGTGCCCCAGGTCGGTTTGCCCCAGATGGCGCCAGTCAGCAGAGCGATCACAGTCATCCAGGCACCAATGGGCGCGGCCTGCTGCAGGGCGACGTCGGCCAGTTTCATCTTCCACACCAGGCCCACGGTGCCGGCCACCGCCAGCATCACGTAGATCGACTGGGCGAGGAAGGCAGCCGGCACATGGATATAGATGATGCGAAAGCTGTTGCCCTGCTGGTAATCCGGCGGCGCAAAGGCCAGGCCCCAGACCAGGCCGACCAGCAACAGCACGGCAGCGGCGACCGCCAGCCAGGGCAGCCAGCGCGCGCTGATCTCATAAAACCACTTGGGCGAGCCCAGTTTGTGAAACCACATCCAGTTCATCAGCTTACTCATCAGTGCTAGGGCTGAGCGCTGCGCATGCAGGATGCGCCGGGGTTCAGCTGGCCATTCAGGCTTATTGTCTACTCAGCGACGCTGATCTTCAGACCGGCGGCGATGGCAAAGGGTGTCAAGGTCACCGCCAATGCGGTGAGGCTGGCCAGCCACAACAGGTGGCCGACCGCCGGCAATCCTTGCAGGCTGGCTTGTAACGCGCCGCTGCCGAGAATCAGCACCGGGATATACAGCGGCAGAATCAGCAGCGCCAGCAACAGACCGCCGCGCTTGAGACCCACGGTCAGCGCCGCGCCGACCGCGCCGAGCAGGCTCAGCACTGGGGTGCCGAGCAGCAGGGAGAGCAGCAGCACCGGCAGGCAGCGCCCCGGTAAACCGAGCATCAACGCCAGCAGCGGCGCCAACAGCACCAGCGCTAGGCCGGAGAACAGCCAGTGTGCCAGCACCTTGGCCAGAACCAGAAGAGCCAGGGGGTGCGGCGAAAGGACCCACTGCTCCAGCGAGCCGTCCTCGAAATCACTGCGAAACAGCCCGTCCAGCGAGAGCAGCACGGCCAATAGCGCCGCCACCCACACCAGCCCCGGCGAAAGGCTTTGTAACAACTGAGTCTGTGGGCCGACGGCCAACGGAAACAGGGCGATAACTATGGCGAAGAACACCAGCGGGTTGGCCAACTCGGCCGGGCGACGAAACAACAGGCGCGCTTCACGGGCCACCAGCAGGGTAAAAACATTGCTCATGACGTGCGTTGTCCCAGGTCAAGCTCGCGGTAGCCGGCCGGCTTGACCGTCATCTCGTGGTGCGTGGTCAACACCACCAGACCGCCCTGCTGGCAATGCGTAGCCAGGTGGTTTTCCAGCTGCGCCACCGCCGCCTTGTCCAGCGCGGTAAAGGGCTCATCCAGTACCCAGAGTGACGGGCCCGGCAGATACAAACGAGCCAACGCCACACGGCGCTGCTGCCCGGCGGACAGGGTATGGCAAGGCACGTCCTCGAAACCGCGCAGCCCTACTGCCGCCAGCGCCTGCCAGATGGCCGCGCGCTCGGCGGGCTGATGCAGGGCGCAGAGCCAGGTAAGGTTTTCCTCGGCGGTGAGCAAGCCCTTGATACCGGCGGCATGGCCGATCCACAACAGGTTACGCGCAAGCTCAGTGCGCTGCTCCGTCAACGGACGACCGTTCAGGCGAATCTCGCCAGCGGTCGGCTGCATCAACCCGGCCAGCAAACGCAGCAGGCTGGTCTTGCCGCTGCCGTTGGGGCCGGCTACCTGCAACATCTCACCGGGAACCAGATGCAGCTCCAGACGCTCGAAGAGCATGCGCCAGTCCCGCTCACAGGCGAGTGCCACGGCTTCGAGAAGAGGGCTGGTCAAGGCATCGGCACCTAAGATGGATGGCAAAAGCTGTTCAAGTCGGCAGAGTCTTGGCCGCTATACTGACGCAAGTGGAATGCGCAGCCGAACCAAACGGGGCGCGATTATACATGCCCGACCCCGCCTCCCGCAGTGGGCATTTTCGACAGGGTGTAACCCGCCAATGAGCGAAATCAGCAGCCCGCGGCCTATCCCGCCAGCAGCCCCGAGCAGCCGCCCCAATATGGTGGCCGCCGATCTGGCGTTGAAACTGCTGCAACCCATGCAAGGGCTGCTGGCCAGCGGCGAAACCGCTCAGGCGGAGGTCATCGCACTCAAGGAGACGGCGCAAAGCTTTCAGGTGCTGCTCAGGCTGACCCTGGAGAACGGCCGCCAGACCACCCTTGAAGCCAGCAGCCCGCGCCCCCTGGCACAAGGCGCGGCCCTGGCGGTAACCGCCCTGTCGGAAACCCAGCTAGCCGTAGTGCTGCAAGCAGGTAGCAACAAGCTCCTGACCAGCCTGGATCTCGAACAGCTGCCCATAGGCACCCTGTTGCAAGGCAAGGTGGTAGCCCGCGAACAGCTGGTGCAAGGCCAAGCCCAGCAGGTGATCTACAAGATTGTGCTGAACCTGCTCAACACCCCGCTCGCCGGCAGCAAACTGGCGGTGGAAACGCCGCTGGCTATCCCCCTCGGCAGCCTGCTCAGTGCCCAGGTCCAGGGGAGCCAGTCACTCAGCTTTCTACCCTTGAGCGAACGCCTCGATCAGCTGGTGCTGAGCCAGCAACTGGCCACGCAACATAACCGCCAGGGATCTCTGGAAGGTCTGTTCAAAGCCCTCCAGGGCCTGAGCGCCAAGGACGGACTGCCGGAAGGCCTGCGCAACAGCATCGACAAGCTCTTCAGCGCCCTGCCCGATGCCGCCCAGCTCAGCACCGGCAAAGGCCTGGCCATGGCTCTGGAAAACAGTGGAGTGCTACTGGAAAGCAAACTGCTCGGCGGCCAAGGCCAGGCCCTGCCCGCCGACCTTAAAGCCAACCTGCTGCGCCTGATTACCCAGTTGCTGCCTAACCTGCCCGCCGGCACCCCGTTGGCGGCCGCCAACGCCAGCTCAGCCCTGGCCCAGGCGATGCCGGCCCTGGCCCGCGACCTGCTCGGCAGCCTGGGCAAAGCCAGTAGCCGCCAGCAGGCACTGAACTTCCCCCTGCCTTCTCGCCTGTTGCAGGCCATGGATGGCGAGGCCGATCTGGAAGCCCTGCTGAAACTCGCCGCGGCAGCCATCTCGCGCTTGCAAACCCATCAGCTTTCCAGCCTGGCGCAGAGCCAGGTCGGCCCGGACGGCAACCTGCTCACCACCTGGCAACTGGAGTTGCCGATGCGCAACCAGCAAGAACTGCTGCCCCTGCAGGTAAAAATCCAGCGCGACGAGAGCAACAAGCCGGACAAACTGGAGAAAAAGGAAACCCTGTGGAAGGTCGAACTGGCTTTCGATCTCGACCCACTGGGTCCTCTGCAAGTGCAGGCACAGCTGGCCCATGGCCGGTTGTCGAGCCAGCTGTGGGCCGAACGCAGCAGCACCGTCAGCCTGATCGACGCCGAACTGGATAACCTGCGCCAGCGCCTGAATGCCGTGGGCGTGCAGGTCGGCGAGCTGGCGTGCAGCCAAGGCACGCCGCCGCGCGGGCCACGCACCAGCCTGGAACAACGCTGGGTGGACGAAACCGCATGAACAAGAAAACCCCACGCCAAGCCATCGCCCTGACCTATGACGGCCAGAACGCGCCCACACTAAGCGCCAAAGGCGATGACGAGCTGGCCGAAGCCATCCTGGCTATCGCTCGCGAATATGAAGTGCCGATCTACGAGAACGCCGAACTGGTGGGGCTGCTGGCGCGGCTGGAACTCGGCGATGCGATTCCCGAACAGCTGTATCGCTGCATCGCGGAAATAATCGCCTTCGCCTGGTACCTGAAAGGTAAGTGTCCGGCCGGTAGTGGCCGGGACAACGATATCACCCCGCCGCTGCCCCTACTGAGAGGCCCGGCAGGCTAAAAGCGCGGGATTGAATGCTGGTATCGCGAAAGAAATGTTTCAGCTGCGCTGCAACTTGGCCTGCTGCATCTTGCTGACCAGCTCGGCCTCGGCCTTGCTCAGGCCACAGGACTGGGTCAGGTCATCGACACTGGCGCCCATGCCGGCCAGGCGCGCGGCCTGGGTAAAGGACAGGCTACTGGGGTCGCGCTGCTCCATCTGGTTAAGCTTCTCTGGAAGGGGCGCGACCACGCGGCGTAGCTCATGCAACTCCTCCCCCATC
>DASUOY010000442.1:0-6638 GCA_036276395.1 Pseudomonas sp. | reverse complement strand
CCTTCCGGCGCCTCGATCATCGCCACGTTGCCCAGTTGCCAGCCGACGGCGGAATAGACGTTATCCGCCACCTGGTAGACCTTCTGCACGAAATGCTTGCTGTGCTCGGCCAACTCCGGGTGGATCGAGGCGGCAATCTGTTCTTCGGGCAGGGCGGCATGGCCGGCCAGGGGTAACGCCAGGCTCAGCAGCACGGCGGCAGTTCGGTTGCGTGAAAACATGCGCAGACGCTCATTGTGGTGGGCAGTGCTGGCAGATTGGCCAATGCAGACCAATAATTCCAATGCATTCCAAATCAACCAACGATGCATAACGCGCATGAACGATCTTCGCCAGCTCCGCCACTTTGTCGCCCTTGCCGAACACGGCCACTTCGCCCGTGCCGCCGAGGCCGTGCACCTCAGCCAGCCGGCGCTGAGCCGCAGCATCCAGGCGCTGGAAAGCAGCCTCGGCTGCAACCTGGTCGACCGCCACAGCCGCGGCATCAGCCTCACCGCTCACGGCGAGCTGGTGCTGGAGCATGCCCGGCGCCTGCTCGCGGGCAGCCGGGCGCTGAGTAACGCGGTCAGCCAGCTGGCCAATCTGCAGACGGGCGAGCTGCGCCTGGGCTGCGGCCCTTATCCGGCGGCGCGCTTGCTGCCACGGGCGCTGGGCCGTTTGGCCCAGCGTTATCCACGGGTGCGGGTAGAGTTGCAGATCGCCAACTGGAAGGAGCTGCGCGACAGCCTGCTGAATGACGCCATCGAGTTGTTTGTCGCCGATAGCCGCGAGCTGCTGACCGACCCGCTGCTGTGCGTCGAGGTGCTGCAGCCCCATGCCGGCGTACTGTTCTGCCGCCCGGGCCATCCCCTGCTGCAACGCCGCGCACTCGGCCTGGGCGATCTGCTCGACTACCCGCTGGCTGGCACCCAACTGCCCCAGGCGGTGGAGCAGAACCTGCGCGCGCTTAGTGGCCGCGAACAGCCGCTAAGCATTCAGTGCGACAACTTTATGCTGCTGAAAACCCTGGTGGCCGATAGCGATGTACTGAGCGTGGCGCCCTGGGATGTGGTGGCCGAGGATATCCAGGCCGGACGCCTGGCCGCCCTGCCCTTGCAGGCCGGAGTGCTGAGCGAACAATCGGCCTATGGCCTGGTCAGCCGTGCCGGGCATAGCCTGTCGCCAGCGGCGCAGGCCATGCGCGCGGAGATACTGGCCGAGGAGCGCGCCTTCGGCCAGCAAGGGGTAAGCCCCATTCCTTAGTTTTGCTGACGCTCCCAACCGCGCCGCTCGCCATCGCGCTGCCCGTCGCCGCGGCGCCGATCATCCTGCCGGGCGTTGTGCCCCTGCTGGCGAATTTCCTGGCGGCGCGAGCCCCAGTCTTCCTGGCGCTGCTCACGGCGCCTGTCCCAACCGGCCTGCGGCTGCACGGCGCGGTAGTCATGGCGCAGCTTATGGCCATTGCTCTGGTAATTCCGCGGCACGGGAACCGGTATATAGCGGTGCTGGCTATGCCGGCCATCATCGTAGCGACGGCCATCATGGCGACCGTCATGGCGGTCATCGTGGCGCCGGCCATCGTAATAGCGGTGCCCGTCATGTCGCTGGTAGCGGGGCACCACATACACCGGCTGGCGGTGCACCTGGTAATAGGTAGAGGAGTAGTGGCGGTCATAACCGCGATGGCCATAGCCGCCGCCGTATACCGCACAACCGGTTAAGAACAGACCCAACAACGCGATAAGCATGGATTTGAATAACATGGCGGCCTCCTTCGACCGCGGGTACGGCAGCGACCGTTGTCGCCGCCAGGGATTGCTCCCAACTTATCTGACAGCGTGCAGGCGATCCGGTGCGTACGCGATGCGGGCAAAATCCATATCAAATTATTTCAGCTCGCGGCGCCCAACTCAGTCAGAACCGCCACAGTCCTGCCCGGCACCGAGGCACAAGGCAGGAACGCTAGGAAGGCAGAAGCGAATGCTCTGCCCTGGTAAAAATCAGCAACGGCCTTTCTTCGCCTGGCCTGGCGGACAATGCGGCGGACCACCGCCACCATCACCGATATCGATGCCGATACCCGGCAAACGCAGGCTGCAACCCTGCACGTTGATCGCCAGCATGGCGACCAGCAATACACTCATTAACGTCTTCATTAGCAGCGCCCCTGCATACGCAGCCCCGGCGGGCAACCATTGCCGCCCTGGCCACCATGGCCCACATCTATACGCACCGGATCGCCGATACGCGCATGCACGCCCGGCGCACTGAAGGTACAACCACTTAGCAACAGCACTAACGCCATCACAGTTAAACCACGCATTGCGATACTCCTCAAAATCCCCACGGGCAGCGAATGCCCATGAAGCAGATGGCTGGTACAAGCGGAACCCAGCATGATTTTCGACAGCCCAAAGGCCTGATAGTTCCATCAGTTCCGGCAGCGCAGTAACGCGCCACCGGCGCCGTCCATATCACCAGGCCATGGTACGCGGCTGCGCCAGGCATTACGCCCTATATTGCAGCGCGCCCACATAACGCTGCACCAGCAAGGCGCAGCCGCCCAACCCGCCGCCTCTGCTGCTGACGGGCCAATGCCCGCGCCAGAGCGCCTGGGTACAACTGGCACGATGTTCGCTTAGCTCAAGGCGTGCAGGAATAACCCGCCTGGCGGGATCGCGGCACCACAATTTGCAATAGCCGACTAGGGTTCCGGGCCGCCGATCAGAGGATCGACGGCTGGCTGGTCCGAGAGTTGGCGACCTCCTTCGAGGTTACACGGCGGGATAAAAGCCCGGGAGAACGCGCCCCAGCGATGGGGAAACCGCCGCGCACTCCTGCCCGCCCACTTTCGAACTGGAGGTTCCACCATGCGTAAGCCCCGTCTGTTCTCCGCTCTCGCCGCCGGCCTGCTCGCCGCCGTCAGCCTCACTGGCCAGGCCGCTCCCAAAACCGACTTCAGCGTGTGCTGGACCATCTACGCCGGCTGGATGCCCTGGGAGTACGCCGAGGCCTCCGGCATAGTCGACAAGTGGGCGCAGAAGTACGACATCAATATCGATGTGGTGCAGATCAACGATTACGTCGAGTCGATCAACCAATACAGCGCAGGCCAGTTCGACGGCTGCACCATGACCAATATGGACGCCCTGACCATCCCGGCCGCCGGCGGCATCGACTCCACCGCGCTGATCATCGGCGACTTCTCCAACGGCAACGACGGCGTAGTGCTCAAGGGCGAGAAGAAGACCCTGGGCGACCTCAAGGGCCAGCCGGTCAATCTGGTCGAACTGTCGGTGTCCCATTACCTGCTGGCCCGCGGCCTGGAAAAAGCCGGGCTGAGCGAGAAGGACCTGAGCGTGGTCAACACCTCGGACGCCGACCTGGTGGCCGCCTTCGCCACCGACGAGGTCACCGCCGTGACCACCTGGAACCCTCTGCTGGCCGAGATCGAAGCCACCCCAGGGGTGACCAAGGTGTTCGACTCCAGCCAGATTCCCGGTGAAATCATCGACCTGATGGTGGTCAACAGCGCCACCCTGAAAGACAACCCCGCCCTGGGCAAGGCGCTGACCGGCGCCTGGTACGAAATCATGACGACCATGAGCGCCGACACGCCTGAGGGCCGCGCCGCCCGCGAGCATATGGCCAAGGCCTCCGGCACCGACCTGGCCGGTTACGAAGCGCAACTGGCGGTCACCAAGATGTTCTATGCGCCCCGCGACGCCGTGGCCTTCGCCAACAGCGCCAAACTGCCGGCCACCATGAGCAAGGTGGCCGAGTTCTCCTTCGCCCACGGCCTGCTCGGCGAAGGCGCACAGAGCAGCGACGCCATCGGCATGGCCTTCGCCAAGGGCGTGACCACGGGCGATACGGCCAACCTCAAGCTGCGCTTCGACCCAACGTTTATGCAGATGGCCGCCGACGGCACGCTCTGAGGCTCGTAGGGTGCGCCGTGCGCACCACCCACTCCCACGAGTACCGATGGTGCGCACGGCGCACCCTACGCAGAGATAACTATGCGCCTGATCAACCGTCACCCCGACCGCAGCGGCCGCTTGATGCTGGTATTGCTGCCCTTCGCCCTGCTGCTGTTCGCCTACTTTGTCGGCTCGGCGCAGCGCCTAGGGGACAACCCCAACGACAAGCTGCTGCCCAGCGCCAGCCAGATGGGCGCGGCGGTCGAGCGCCTGGCCTTTACTGAGGACAAGCGCAGCGGCAACTACCTGTTCTGGCAGGACAGTGCCGCCAGCCTCAAGCGCCTGGCCCTGGGCATCGGCATCGCCGCAGTCGCCGGCCTGTGCCTGGGTATCGCGGCGGGCATTCTGCCGCTGTTTGGCGCACCGCTGTCGCCACTGCTCACCGTGCTGTCGATGGTGCCGCCGCTGGCGATACTGCCGATCCTGTTTATCGTCTTTGGCCTGGGCGAATTGTCCAAGGTGATGCTGATCGTGATCGGCATTACTCCGGTGCTGGCCCGCGACCTGGAGCAGCGCGCCCGGGAAATTCCGCCGGAGTTGCTGATCAAGGCGCAGACCCTGGGCGCCAGCACCTGGACCCTGATCCTGCGCGTGGTGCTGCCACAAATCCTGCCGCGCCTGCTGATCGCCCTGCGCCTGGTGCTCGGCTCGGCCTGGCTGTTTCTGATCGCCGCCGAGGCTATCGCCAGTACCGATGGTCTGGGCTACCGGATCTTCCTGGTGCGCCGCTATATGGCCATGGATGTGATCCTGCCGTACGTGGTGTGGATCACCCTGCTCGCCTGGCTGATGGACCTGGGCCTGCGCCAGCTCACCCGCCTGTGCTTCCCCTGGTATGAGGGGGCCAAGGCATGAGCGCCTTTATCGAAGTGAAAAATGTCTGGCAGGAGTACGGCGATCAGGTCGTATTGGAAAGGCTCAACCTGAGCATCAACGAGGGCGAGTTCTGCACCCTGGTTGGCGCCTCGGGCTGCGGCAAGTCGACCTTTCTGCGCCTGCTGCTCGGTCAGGAGCGCGCCAGCCGTGGCGAGATCCTGCTCGGCGGTGAGCCGCTGGCCGGTGAGCCGGATAGCAGCCGTGGCGTGGTGTTTCAGCGCTACTCGGTGTTCCCGCACCTCTCGGTGCTGGACAACGTCGCCATCGGCCTGGAGCTGCCCCGCGCGCCGCTGCTCGGCCGGCTGTTCGGCAGCGCCAAGCGCGAGGCCCGCGAGCAGGCGGCGGTGATTCTGCACAAAGTCGGCCTCGGCCACGCCCTGGACAAATACCCCAGCCAGCTCTCAGGCGGCATGCAGCAACGCCTGGCCATCGCCCAGGCGCTGATCATGCAGCCGCGCGTGCTGCTGCTGGATGAACCGTTTGGCGCACTCGACCCCGGCATCAGCAAGGATATGCACGCCCTGCTGCTGGAGCTGTGGCGCGCCACTGGCCTGACCGTATTTATGGTCACCCATGACCTCAGCGAGGGCTTTAGCCTCGGCACCCGCCTGCTGGTATTCGACAAGACCCGCATCGACCCGCACGCGCCAAACGCCTTCGGCGCGCGCATCACCTACGACATCCCCCTGAACAGCGACCGCCGCGCCACCCGCGCCGCCGTCGAAGGATTGCCCGCGCATCTCAGCGGCAACCTGCAACCGGCCCTGTAGGAGCATCAGATGACTGCCTCATTAAGCCTGCGTCCCACCCTCTACGAAGAACTCGTACCCGGCGGCGGCCATACCTCCTTTGTGCTCAAGCGCGGCCAGCTGCTGCGCCTCACCGATATCGAAGGCGGCGCCAACGTCAGCCTGCTGCTGCTCAATGCCGCCGAGAAGAGTGAACGGCTCAACCTGCCCGACAGCCTCAAGTGCCAGCACACCGCCAAGCTCACCGCCGGCCACTGCCTGTACTCGGATATGGGCCGGGTGCTGGCCGCCATCAGTGCCGACACCTGCGGCTGGCATGACAGCTTCGGCGGCGTACTGAATGCCGAGGAAGTCGCCGAGAAATATGGCCAGGGCAACTATCAGCAGCTGCGCAACGGCTTCTTTCGCAATGGCGCAGACAACCTGCTGGTGGAAATGGGCAAGTGGAACCTCAATCTGCAAGACCTGCTGATGTGCCTCAACCTGTTTAGCAAGGTGACCGTGGACGCCGAGGGCGCCTTCCAGTTCGAAGCGGGCAACTCCAAGGCCGGCGACTATATCGAGCTGTACGCGCCGATGGACACGCTGGTGGTACTGACCGCCCTGCAACACCCCATGGACCCCAATCCCAGGTATGCGCCCAAGCCGGTCAAGCTGAGCTGGCACGCGGTGGCCAGCGACGGCATCAGCCTGCTGTGCCGCACCTCGCGCCCGGAAAACCAGCGCGGCTTCCATAACACCGAACGTCTGTATATCTGAGGCCGGCCAGCATGACTCTTATCTCAAGCGACAAGCACCCGGAAGCTGCGGTGTACCGCGCCACCATCGCCGCTGGCGAGCCCTTTCTCTGCGAAGTGAAGGCCGGCCAGACCCTGCGTCTGCTCGATCTGGAAGGCAATCAGGCGGTCGACACCCTGTTCTACAACGCGCGCAACCCACGCGAGCGCTATGACGCGCAGCGCACCCTGCGCAAGCAGAACAGCGTGTATCTGACCACCGGTACCGTTCTCTACTCCAACCTCGGCGCGCCGATGCTGACCATCAGCGCCGACAC
>DASUOY010000441.1:0-4855 GCA_036276395.1 Pseudomonas sp. | reverse complement strand
TTCTGCAAACCGTCGCGCGGGCCGACTTCGACCAGACGGACTTGTTTGGGTAGGTTCATGCATATTCTCCGTAGGGTGGATGGTGCTTTTCCCATCCACCGTTGCCTGGTGGAAAACGCTGCGCGGTTTTCCACCCTACACAAGCATCCTGTTATGCACTGGCTTCGTCGAGTTCCACCAGCACGGTGCCTTCGCTGACCATCTCGCCCTCGCCGCAATACAGCGCCTTGACGGTGCCGGCGTGGGGGGCGCGAATGCTGTGTTCCATCTTCATCGCCTCCAGCACCACCAGGGTTGTGCCGGCTTCGACCTGCTGACCGGCCTCGACCAGCACCCGCACTATGCTGCCGTTCATGGGCGCCGTCAGGCCGCCGTGATGCTGATGGCTGGCTTCGACTTCGGCAATCGGGTCGACGCGCTGAATGCTGCGCAGCTCGCCGGCATAGTGCAGATAGAGACTCTCGCCCCGGCGAATCGCCAGATGTTGCTGACGCAGGCCGTCGCGCCCCACCTGCAGCGCCTCGCCTTGCAGCCCTACGGTGGAAGCCGAGGCATGGCGTAGACGGACCACCTGGCGCTCGTTCTGGCAGGCCAGGTGCAAGTCAGTTTCTGCCGGCAGGCCCAGGCGTAGACCGTTATGGCTTGCCCAGGGCGAGTGGCAGTCGTCGTTCCGCTGGCGCGGCGCCTCGCTTTGCACAAAGGCTTCGGCAGCCAGTTGCCAGAAGTCGGCCGGTAAATTGGTTACCGGAGGCAGCAGCTGTGCCTCGTGGCGTGGAATAAAGCCAGTATCCAGCTCGGCATTGGCAAAGGCCGGATGGGCCAGCACGCGGGTAAGAAAGGCCAGATTGGTTCTGACCCCACCGACACAGGTTTCCTTAAGCATGGCCAGCAGGCGCAGGCGCGCCTCCTCGCGGTTTTCGCCCCAGGCGATCAGCTTACCGAGCATCGGGTCATAGAAGGGCGAGACTTCATCGCCCTCGGCCACGCCCATGTCGACGCGGCGACCCGGGCCGGCAGCGGGTTCGCGGTACAGGCTCAGGCGGCCGGTAGACGGCAGGAAGTCGTGCTCCGGGTCTTCGGCATACAGGCGCACTTCGATAGCGTGGCCAATCAGCGGCACCTGCTCCTGGGTAATTGGCAGGGCCTCGCCACGGGCGACGCGAATCTGCCAGGCGACCAGATCCAGGCCGGTGATCAGCTCGGTGACCGGATGCTCGACCTGCAGGCGGGTGTTCATCTCCATAAAGAAGAAGTCGCCGCGCTCATCCAGCAGAAACTCCACGGTGCCGGCGCCGACATAGCCGATGGCCTGGGCGGCCTTGACCGCGGCCTCGCCCATGGCGCGGCGCAGTTCGGCTGACAGACCCGGAGCCGGAGCTTCTTCGACGACCTTCTGGTGACGGCGCTGGATCGAGCAGTCGCGCTCATTCAGATAGAGGCAGTTGCCGTACTGGTCGGCAAAGACCTGGATCTCCACATGGCGCGGCTTGAGTACGTATTTTTCCACCAGCATGCGCGAGTCGCCGAACGACGACTGCGCCTCACGCTGGGCGCTGGCCAGGGCCTCGGCCAGCTCGCTTTCGCGCTCGACCACCTTCATGCCCTTGCCGCCACCACCGGCGGCAGCCTTGAGCAGCACCGGGTAGCCGATTGCGTTCGAAGCTACACGGAAGGTTTCCACATCCTGGGCTGCGCCGTGATAGCCCGGCACCAGCGGCACCCCGGCGGCTTCCATCAGCGCCTTGGCTGCCGATTTGCTGCCCATGGCGTCGATGGCCGAGGCGGGCGGGCCGAGAAAAATCAGCCCGGCGGCTTCGATGGCGCGGGCAAAGCCGGCGTTTTCCGAGAGGAAGCCATAACCGGGGTGGATGGCCTGAGCACCGCTGGCCTTGGCCGCGTCGATCAATGCGTCGATACGCAGGTAGCTGTCCGCCGGCTTGGCACCGCCCAGATTCACCGCCAGATCGGCTTCGCGCACATGGCGGGCGTTGGTGTCGATGGCGCTGTGTACCGCCACGGTCTGGATACCCATGGCTTTGGCCGTGCGCATCACCCGGCAGGCGATTTCGCCACGGTTGGCCACCAGCAGGGTGTCTATGTGCTTAAGGCTCATGCTTGCGGCTCCTGCCGGAGGTATGGGCGTTTATCCAGCCGGCTATTGCGGGGGATATTCATGCTTATTGCTCCTGCCAGGCGGGTTTGCGTTTATCCAGAAATGCCCGCAGACCTTCCTGACCTTCGGGACTGACGCGGATACGGGCGATGGCGTTTTCCGTGTAGCGGCGCAGCGCCGGGGTCAATACGCCGCTGCCGACTTCGCGCAGCAGATCCTTGCTGGCAAGCATCGCTTGCGGGCTATTGAGCAGCAGCGTGTCGACCCAGTCGGCCACGGCCTGCTCCAAGGCATCGACGGCATAGCATTCGGCAAACAGCCCCAGCTCTTGGGCCCGCTGGCCGCTAAAGCGTTCGGCGGTCAGGGCATAACGGCGCGCCGCGCGTTCGCCGATGGCCTGCACGACAAAGGGGCTGATCACCGCCGGCGCCAGGCCGATGCGCACTTCGGACAGGCACAGCTGGGCGTCATGGGTGCCGATGGCCATATCGCAGCAACTGATCAAACCCAGCGCTCCGCCAAAGGCCGCGCCTTGCACCACGGCCAGGGTGGGGATCTTCAGCTGATAAAGGTTGTGCATCAGCTCGGCCAGCTCACGGGAGTCGGCCAGGTTGGCGTTGTAGTCCAGGGTCGCGGCGTGCTGCATCCAGGCCAGGTCCGCGCCGGCGGAGAAGTGCTTGCCACGGCCGCGCAGAAGCAGGAAGCGCAGGGTTCTGTCGGCCATCACCGCGTCGAGGGCGAGAATCAGCTCGCGGATCATCTCGGCGTTAAAGGCGTTGTTCTTGTCCGCACGGTTGAGCCAGAGGGTGGCAAAGCCACGTGGGTCTGTTTGCAATTCGATGGTGTTGAAGTCGGTCATATCGATTCCGTAGGGTGCGCCGTGCGCACCAATACATTGAACAATGGTGCGCGCGGCCTACATGCGGAACACGCCAAAGGTGGTCGGCTCGATCGGCGCGTTAAGGCTGGCGGACAGCGCCAGGCCCAGTACGTCGCGGGTCTGCGCCGGATCGATAACGCCGTCGTCCCACAGGCGGGCGCTGGAGTAGTAGGGGTGACCCTGGCGCTCGTACTGTTCGAGGATCGGCTGCTTGAGCTTGGCCTCTTCTTCGGCGGAGAAGCTCTGCCCGGCGCGAGCGGCCTGTTCGTGCTTGACCTGCACCAGTACGCCGGCGGCCTGTTCGGCGCCCATCACGCCGATCCGCGCATTCGGCCACATCCACAGAAAGCGTGGATCGTAGGCGCGGCCGCACATGCCGTAGTTACCGGCGCCGAAGCTGCTGCCGATGATCACGGTGAATTTCGGCACCTTGGCGCAGGCCACCGCATTGACCAGCTTGGCGCCGTGCTTGGCGATACCGCCGGCCTCGTATTTCTGCCCGACCATAAAGCCGGTGATGTTCTGCAGGAACAGCAGCGGAATACCGCGCTGGCAGGCTAGCTCGATAAAGTGCGCGCCTTTCTGCGCCGATTCGGCGAACAGGATGCCGTTATTGGCGAGGATCGCCACCGGATAGCCGTGGATATGCGCAAAGCCGCAGACCAGGGTGGCGCCAAACAGCGCCTTGAATTCATCGAACACGCTGCCATCGACGGTGCGGGCGATCACTTCACGTACATCGAAGGGCTGCTTGGCGTCTGCTGGAATCACCCCGTACAGTTCTTCGCCGCTGTACAGCGGGTTGATCGGCGTGCGCTTGTTCAGCACGCCGAGCTTGCGCCAGTTCAGATTGCTGATGCTGCGCCGGGCCAGCGCCAGGGCATGTTCGTCGTTGTCGGCGTAATGGTCAGCCACGCCGCTGGTCTTGCAGTGCACATCGGCGCCGCCGAGTTCTTCGGCACTGACCACCTCACCGGTGGCGGCTTTTACCAGCGGCGGGCCGGCGAGGAAGATGGTGGCTTGGCCCCGCACCATAATGGTCTCGTCGCTCATGGCCGGCACATAGGCACCGCCGGCGGTGCAGGACCCCATCACCACGGCGATTTGCGGGATGCTCATGGCCGACATATTGGCCTGGTTGAAGAAGATCCGGCCGAAGTGCTCGCGATCGGGGAACACCTCGTCCTGGCGCGGCAGGTTGGCGCCGCCGGAGTCCACCAGGTAGATGCACGGCAGGCGGTTCTGCTGGGCGATGGCCTGGGCGCGCAGGTGCTTTTTCACTGTCAGCGGGTAGTAGCTGCCGCCTTTTACCGTGGCGTCGTTGGCCACGATCATGCATTCGACGCCCTCGACCCGGCCGATACCGGCCACCACGCCGGCCGCTGGAACCTCTTCGCCATACACCTCGTGGGCGGCCAGTTGGCCGATCTCGAGGAAGGGCGAGCCAATATCCAGCAGGCGGTTGATGCGCTCACGTGGCAGCAGCTTGCCGCGGGAGGTGTGACGCTCCTGGGCCTTGGCGCCGCCGCCTTCATGGACGCGGGCGAGCAGGGCGCGCAGGTCGTTTACCTGGGCGAGCATCGCCGCGCTATTGGCGGCGAACTCCGGCGAACGGGTGTTGATCTGGCTGTGCAGGGTGGTCATGGCTGCTTCCTGTAGGGTGCGCCGTGCGCACCATGACAATATTTGCGGTGCGCGCGGCGCACCCTACGGGTCACTTGGTTTCGTTGAACAGTTCGCGGCCGATCAGCATGCGGCGGATTTCGCTGGTGCCGGCGCCGATTTCGTAGAGTTTGGCGTCGCGCAGCAGGCGGCCGGCCGGGTACTCGTTGGTGTAGCCGTTACCGCCCAGCAATTGGATG
>DASUOY010000440.1:0-9869 GCA_036276395.1 Pseudomonas sp. | reverse complement strand
TTTACCTCGATGCCGTGGTGTAGGAGAAATTCTCCGGCAAGCGCTGGACAGTGCCGGCTAAGGTTTATGCCAGGCCTCTGGAACTGTTCGTCGGGCAGAAGCTGGCCAAGGACGACTTCCTCAAGGAGTTGGATGCCCTGGGCTATCGCCGTGAGGGCGCGGTCAGCGGCCCCGGCGGCGTGTCGATTGCCGGCAATAACATCGAACTGCATTCGCGCGGCTTTCAGTTCTATGAAAGCACTGAGCCGTCACAGCGGGTGCGGGTGCGTTTCTCCGGTGATTATGTCGCCGGCCTGACCCAGGCGGGGGGCGGCAATCTGGCGGTGGCGCGCCTCGAACCGTTGCTGATTGGCGGGTTGTACCCGGCGCACCAGGAAGATCGCGTGCTGATCAAGCTGGATCAGGTGCCGCCCTATCTGGTGGAAACCCTGGTGGCGATCGAGGATCGCGAGTTTTTCAATCACTTCGGTGTCTCGCCCAAGGGCATTGCCCGTGCGATGTGGATCAACGCCACGGCCGGTCAGCTGCGTCAGGGCGGCAGTACCCTGACCCAGCAGCTGGTGAAGAACTTCTACCTGACCAACGAGCGCAGCCTGTCGCGCAAGGCCACCGAAGCCATGATGGCGGTGCTGCTGGAGTTGCATTACGAGAAGGCGGACATCCTCGAGGCCTATCTCAACGAGGTATTCCTCGGTCAGGACGGTCAGCGCGCGGTGCACGGCTTTGGCTTGGCCAGCCAGTATTTCTTCAGCCAGCCATTGTCTGAGCTGAAGCTCGATCAGGTGGCGCTGCTGGTGGGCATGGTCAAAGGGCCGACCTTCTACAACCCCAGGCGCAACCCTGAGCGCGCCCTGGAACGGCGCAATCTGGTGCTCGATGTGCTGGCCGAGCAGGGTGTCATCAGCGTCGAGGAGGTGGCCGCCGCCAAGCAGAAGCCTCTGGGCGTGACCCAGCGTGGCAGCCTGGCGGATAGCTCGTTCCCCGCCTTCCTCGATCTGGTCAAGCGCCAGCTGCGTGAGGACTACCAGGAGCAGGACCTGACCGAAGAAGGGCTGCGGATCTTCACCAGCTTCGACCCTATCTTGCAGCTCAAGGCGGAAAGCGCCTTGGCCGACACCTTGAAGCGCTTGTCCGGGCGCAAGGGGGTGGATGCGGTCGAGGCCGGCATGGTCGTCACCAACCCGGAAAGCGGTGAGGTGCAGGCGCTGATCGGCAGTCGTCAGCCGCGTTTTGCCGGTTTCAACCGGGCGCTGGACGCGGTACGGCCGATTGGCTCTTTGATCAAGCCGGCCATCTATCTGACCGCCCTGGAGCGCCCGAGCCAGTACAGCCTGACCAGTCTGCTGGAGGATCAGCCTTTCTCCATCAAGGGGCAGGATGGCCAGGTGTGGAGCCCGCAGAACTACGATCGCAAGGCTCACGGCACCATCTATCTGTACCAGGGCCTGGTCAACTCCTACAACCTGTCCACCGCCAAGCTCGGTATGGAACTGGGGGTGCCTACTGTATTGAAAACCCTGGAGCGTCTGGGGGTTGAGCACCAATGGCCGGCCTACCCCTCCATGTTGCTGGGGGCGGGTGGCCTGAGCCCGATGGCCGTGGCCAATATGTATCAGACCCTGGCCAACGGCGGCTTCAATACACCGCTGCGCGGTATTCGCAACGTCTTGACTGCCGAGGGCGAGCCGCTCAAGCGCTATCCGTTCCAGATCCAGCAGCGCTTCGACAGTGGCGCTATCTACCTGCTGCAGAATGCCATGCAGCGCACCATGTTCGAGGGAACCGGGCGTTCGGTTTACAGTCAGTTGCCGCGTTCGCTGGCGCTGGCGGGCAAGACCGGTACCAGTAACGACTCGCGCGATAGCTGGTTTGCCGGTTTTAGCCAGGATGTGCTGGCGGTGGTCTGGCTGGGGCGCGACGACAATGGGCCGACGCCCCTGACCGGCGCGACCGGCGCTCTGCAGGTGTGGACAGATTTTATGCGCAAGGCCGATCCGCTGCCGCTGGATATGCCGGTGCCGGACAATGTCGTACTGGCCTGGATCGATGCCCATAGCGGCCAGGGTTCCGACCCGAGTTGTCCGAATGCCGTACAGATGCCGTATATTCGCGGTAGTCAGCCTGTAGCCGGTGCGGCCTGTGGTATTCAGGCGCCGGTCGATGAGGTGATGGATTGGGTACGCGGCTGGTTGGATTAAGTGAAGAGGGTGTGCAGTGAATAAGTGGTTGATTCCAGCTTTAACGGCGTCGTTGGCGCTGGGTGGTTGTGCTTCTGTGCCTCAGGGCTCTGTGCCGGTGGTTGACGCAGGTTCCTCAATCGGCGTCGCACAGTCCGCGGGGCAGGGCGGCTATAGCGGGCAGCCGGCTCAGCCGCAAAGCCTGCCGGAAGACTCCGGGGTGGTGGTGATGGTGCCGGGCGCGGGCATGAGCTCGGCGCCCATTCAGTCTTTCCCGGCGACCAGTGCGCCGATTGAAAGCAGCGTCAATCAGCCGTGGAGCGCGCCATCTACACCGCAAGGCGGCTATGCGGCGCCAGCGCCCAATGGTATCCCCAGTGGCGGCCTGGCCATGGACGAGCAATTGGACGGCCCGGTTCTGGCGTTGTTGACCACTGCTCAGCAGCAACAGAGCGGCGGCGACTTGAATGGCGCTGCCTCCAGCCTGGAGCGCGCCCAGCGTATTGCGCCGCGCGAACCGCAAGTGCTCTACCGTCTGGCCGAAGTACGTTTGGCTCAGGGCGATGCGGCCCAGGCCGAGCAGTTCGCCCGTCGTGGCCTGAGCTATGCCAGTGGCCGCCCGGCTTTGCAGGCCAGTCTATGGAACCTGATCGCCCAGGCCCGTGAGCGTCAGGGTGATCCAGCGGGTGCCGCCCAGGCCCGCGAGCAGGCGCGAGTCAGCCTCTGATGGATGCGCGCGTGCTGGCTGTGGCAGAGCAGCTGCTGCTGATCGAGCGAGAACTGCGTGTGCAGGGCTGGTGGGAGGTGCAGGCGCCCAGTGTGCAGGCGCTTTCCAGCCAGGAGCCGTTCTGCGTGGATACCCTGGCATTCGAGCAGTGGCTGCAGTGGATCTTTTTGCCGCGCATGAAGCAGTTGCTGGAGGCGGGCGCAGCGCTGCCCAGTGTTTCCGGCATTCAGCCCATGGCCGAGCAGGTCTATGGCGGGCAGGCCGAGAAGGCCCGGGTATTGATCGGGCTGCTGGGGGAGTTCGATCGGTTGATCGTTGGCGCGGCCTGAGGCCGCGCGGCGGGCATTACTTACAGTTCGTGGCGATCGCCTTCTGTGCATCGCTAATGCGTTGCTGACGTTCTTTTTCGGTCAGGCGGCGCGTTTCTCCATCAACCTCGGTACGCAGGCGCGGGTTGTTCTCCAGCTGCGACAGGTTGGTGCGCACATTTTCGCAGTATTTCTTGCGCTCCAGCTCTTTGGCCGCCACCTCTTGCTTGACCTTCTTGTCGATGGCCGCCTGCTCCGGGTCGGCAATGCTGTCAAAGGTCGGCTCCGCTTCAGGCTCTAAAGGCTCTGCGGGTTTGGGCGGCGGCGTGGCGGTGTTGATGCTGGTAGCTTGCTGGCCTTGCGGCGGTTGGGCGCTGAAATGGGTGACGCCCTGGGCGTCGACCCACTTGTACACCTGGCTGGCCATGGCGGTTGCGCTCATGGCGAGCAGCAAGCTGCTGGTGATAATCATGCGGCGCATGCTGTTTCCTTATGTGAGCTGCGATAGCTGCTAACTACTATAACCAAAATGCTTGAATCGTCATCCTGCGCTGTGTCACAGCAGAAGATTGCAGATTCCGTCACGGATCACTTGACTTGCCCCTGTCGAATCCGAACAATTCCACGTTCGCTGTAGTGGAGTCCGCCGCAAGCAGGCTTTAGCTCAGCAGACATGAGGTGCACACCCGCGCCGACCTGTTTCACCCGCAACGCGTTACCTCGCGCTGGGTGGGAAAGCCCCGCAACACTTTGGGGAATTCCCAATACTTGCTCAGTAGTAGCTGACGTAGTCGGCGACCACCGTCGCTCATGCTCTGCTGACAGTAAACCTATCTTAGGCCGTCCTCTTGGTTGGGCGGTTTTCTGGCGTTTTAGAGGTGAACAACGTGGAGCTTTTATCCGGCGCTGAAATGGTCGTCCGCTTTTTGCGTGACGAGGGCGTTAAAAACATCTATGGGTACCCGGGCGGTGCTCTGCTACACATCTACGATGCCCTGTTCAAAGAACCGGAAGTCAATCACATCCTGGTTCGCCACGAGCAAGCGGCAACCCATATGGCCGACGGTTATGCCCGTGCCACCGGTAAAGCCGGTGTGGTACTGGTAACCTCCGGCCCTGGCGCAACCAATGCCATCACCGGTATTGCCACCGCCTATATGGATTCCATCCCGATGGTGGTGTTGTCTGGCCAGGTGCCAAGCAACATGGTCGGCACCGATGCCTTCCAGGAAACCGACATGATCGGTATCTCGCGGCCTATCGTGAAGCACAGCTTTATGATCAAGCACGCCTCGGAAATTCCGGAAGTCCTGAAGAAAGCCTTCTATCTGGCGCAATCCGGCCGTCCAGGCCCGGTGGTGGTGGATATTCCGAAGGACATGACTAACCCGGCCGAGAAGTTCGAGTACGTCTATCCGAAGAAGGTCAAGCTGCGCTCCTACAGCCCCGCTCTGCGTGGTCACTCCGGGCAGATTCGCAAGGCGGCTGAACTGCTGCTGAGCGCCAAGCGTCCGATCGTCTACTCCGGTGGCGGCGTGATCATGGGCGGCGCTGCCGCTCCGCTGACCGAGTTGGCGCAGATGCTTAACCTGCCGGTGACCAATACCCTGATGGGCCTGGGTGGCTACCCGGGCACCGATCGCCAGTTCCTCGGCATGCTCGGCATGCACGGCAGCTACACCGCCAACCTGGCCATGCACCACGCCGATGTGATTCTGGCTGTTGGCGCGCGCTTCGATGACCGGGTGATCAACGGCGCGAGCAAGTTCTGTCCGAATGCCAAGATCATTCACATTGATATCGATCCGGCCTCCATTTCCAAGACCATCAAGGCCGATATCCCAATCGTCGGTCCGGTGGAGAGTGTCATGACCGAAATGGTTGCGATCCTCAAGGAGATCGGCGAGAACCTCAATAAAGAGGCGCTGTCGAGCTGGTGGAAGCAGATCGAAGAGTGGCGCGGCGGTCGCATCATGTTCCCTTACGACCAGGGCGACGGCAACATCATCAAGCCGCAGACCGTGGTCGAGACGCTGTGCGAAGTTACCCGCGGCAACGCCTTCGTCACCTCCGACGTCGGTCAGCACCAGATGTTCGCGGCGCAGTACTACCGCTTCAACAAGCCTAACCGTTGGATCAACTCCGGTGGTCTGGGCACCATGGGCTTCGGCTTGCCGGCGGCCATGGGCGTCAAGCTGAGCTTCCCGGACGACGATGTGGCTTGTGTGACGGGTGAAGGCAGTATCCAGATGAATATCCAGGAACTGTCGACCTGCCTGCAGTACGATTTGCCGGTAAAGATCGTCAACCTGAACAATGGCGCGCTGGGCATGGTGCGTCAGTGGCAGGACATGAACTACGGTAGCCGTCACTCGCACTCCTATATGGAGTCGTTGCCGGACTTCGTCAAACTGGCCGAGGCCTATGGCCATGTCGGCATGCGCATCACCGACCTGAAGGATTTGAAACCGAAGATGGAAGAGGCCTTCGCCTTGAAAGACCGTCTGGTGTTCCTCGATATCCAGGTTGATACCAGTGAGCACGTCTACCCGATGCAGATCAAAGACGGTGCAATGCGCGACATGTGGCTGAGCAAGACGGAGCGTACCTAATCATGCGACACATTATTTCCCTGCTGCTGGAAAACGAGCCCGGCGCACTGTCCCGCGTGGTGGGTCTGTTCTCGCAGCGCAACTACAACATCGAAAGCCTGACTGTGGCGCCGACCGAAGACCCGACCCTGTCGCGTCTGACGCTGACCACTGTGGGCCATGATGAAGTCATCGAGCAGATCACCAAGAACCTCAACAAGCTGGTCGAGGTGGTCAAGCTGGTCGACCTGTCGGAAAGCGCTCACGTCGAGCGCGAACTGATGCTGGTCAAGGTCAAGGCCACTGGCGCCCAGCGCGCCGAGGTCAAACGCACCACCGATATCTTCCGTGGGCAGATCGTCGATGTGACCAGCAGTGTCTACACCATTCAGTTGGCCGGCACGAGCGACAAGCTGGACAGCTTTATCCAGGCTATCGGCACTGCGTCGATCCTGGAAACCGTACGCAGTGGCGTGACTGGCATTGCCCGCGGTGACAAGGTGCTGAGCATCTGATTGCGTTGTACTGATGAAACGAAAAGCCCTCGGGGAGATATCCCTGAGGGCTTTTTGCTTTTCGGGGTGAGTGCCTAGCTGCTGATATTTAGCGTTGGCGATTCCAGAAGGCGTTGATCAGCGGATCTTTAAGGCGCCTCTCCAGCGCAAATAGGCCAATGTCGTAGGCGGTTAACGGCGGTTGAATATCGTAGATGCGGATGCGTGCGGTCAGTGGGCTGTTGTCGAGGACGATTTGCGGCACTACGCCAATGCCAAAGCCCAGGCTCACCATGCTGACGATGGCTTCGTTGCCGCTCACCTGCGCATAAATACGCGGTTTGATGTTGTGGCTTTTCAGCCATAGGTCGGTTCGGGTGCGGGCGAGGCCTTCTTCCGAGAGAATCATCGGCACGTCTCGCCAGTTTGCGCTGCCGGGGTGTTTCAGTTGCTCTTCGCTCAATAGCTGAGGAGATTGCGGGCCGATAAAACACAGTTCTGAACGGGCTATCGGTTGAAATTCGATGCCGGCTGGCAAGCTGTCGGGGCGGGCTCCGATGGCAAGGTCTTCCAGTCCTTCTTGCACGCGCTCCACGGCTTTGGCCGCATCGCCGGTGTGCAGCTTCATCTCAATGCGCGGATAATCCTGTCGAAAGCTGCTCAGGATGTCGTAGAGGAAGCTGTAGCTGGCCGTTACCGAGCAATATAGGGAAAGTTCGCCGTGCAGGATCAACTGGTCCTGCTTGAAGGTCTGGCGGATGGCCTGCCAACCGTTTATGACCTCGCTCGCATACTCGCGGAACTGTTGTCCCTCGCGAGTCAGGCGCACTGAACGGTTGTCGCGCAGAAACAGCGGTGCGCCGAGTTCGTCCTCGAGTTGTTTGATGCTGCGGCTGAGCGCGGATGGGCTGACGTGCTGCTCGCGGCTGGTTTTACCGAAGTGCAGATTGTCGGCCAGAGCGAGAAAGAGCCTGAGTGCGTGGCTATCCATGGTTGTTTCATATATCGGCATGTTGTGTTGCAAATATATCATTTTACGCAATGGGGCGGATCACTTAAGGTGTCTTCGTCGCGGTGCATGCACCCCATCCCTATTCGATTAAAAGAGCCAAGAACATGAAAGTTTATTACGACAAAGACTGTGACCTCTCGATCATCCAGGGCAAGAAAGTTGCCATCATCGGTTACGGTTCCCAGGGCCACGCTCAAGCGTGCAACCTGAAAGATTCCGGCGTTGACGTGACTGTCGGCCTGCGTAAAGGCTCGGCCACTGTTGCCAAGGCTGAAGCCCACGGTCTGAAAGTGGCTGACGTTGCCACTGCAGTTGCTGGTGCTGACCTGGTGATGATCCTGACTCCGGATGAATTCCAGTCCCAGCTGTACAAGAACGAAATCGAGCCGAACATCAAGAAGGGCGCTACCCTGGCCTTCTCCCACGGCTTCGCGATCCACTACAACCAGGTTGTGCCGCGCGCCGACCTCGACGTGATCATGATCGCGCCGAAAGCACCGGGTCACACCGTGCGTTCCGAGTTCGTCAAAGGCGGCGGTATTCCTGACCTGATCGCGATCTACCAAGACGCCTCCGGCAATGCCAAGAACGTTGCCCTGTCCTACGCTTCGGGCGTTGGTGGCGGCCGTACCGGTATCATCGAAACCACCTTCAAAGACGAAACCGAAACTGACCTGTTCGGCGAGCAGGCTGTTCTCTGCGGCGGTTGTGTTGAGCTGGTCAAAGCTGGCTTCGAAACTCTGGTTGACGCTGGTTACGCGCCGGAAATGGCTTACTTCGAGTGCTTGCACGAACTGAAGCTGATCGTTGACCTCATGTACGAAGGCGGTATCGCCAACATGAACTACTCGATCTCCAACAATGCCGAATACGGTGAGTATGTAACCGGTCCGGAAGTCATCAACGCCGAATCCCGCGCTGCCATGCGCAACGCCCTGAAGCGCATTCAGGATGGGGAATACGCCAAGATGTTCATCCAGGAAGGCGCTACCAACTACGCGTCCATGACTGCCTACCGTCGCAACAACGCTGCTCACGGCATCGAAGTTGTGGGTGAGAAGCTGCGCTCCATGATGCCGTGGATCTCGGCTAACAAAATCGTCGACAAAGCCAAGAACTAAGGTTTTATGACGTAAGAAAAACGCGGCCAAGGCCGCGTTTTTTCATTGTGCAGCAAGGCTTCTGGTATAAAGCCTAGGTACTGAATGGGGGCTGTCGGCGAACCCTTGCCTATAGCGTCTGTCGAAATCTTCAAATCCGTTGCAAGGTATTGTTCATGAACGAACGTCCAGATGACCTCCCGCCATCCTCTGAGGCAGAGAGCTTATTGCCCATTGATGAGCATATAGAGGAGGGGCATGACGCCGAGGGGCGCAAGGTTCGTCATCGCGGCATTTATCTGTTGCCGAACCTCTTTACTACGGCCAACTTGTTTGCTGGCTTCTACGCCATCATCAATGCCATGAACGGCAATTTCTATGTGGCCGCCGCCGCCGTTTTCGTTGCCATGGTGTTGGATGGCTTGGATGGCCGGGTTGCGCGCCTGACCAATACCCAGAGCGCGTTCGGTGCCGAGTATGACTCGCTGTCCGATATGGTCGCCTTCGGTGTTGCGCCGGCCTTGCTTGCGTTCGAGTGGGCGCTGGGTAGCATGGGTAAGGTCGGTTGGATGGTCGCCTTTATCTATGTGGCAGGGGCGGCATTGCGCCTGGCGCGGTTCAATACGCAGATCGGTAGCGTTGATAAGCGCTACTTTATCGGTCTGGCCAGTCCGGCGGCCGCAGGCGTAGTGGCCGGTACCGTCTGGGCTTTTAGCGACTTCGGTATCAAGGGCTCCAATATGGCCTTTGTTGTGGCGGTCTTGGTAGCTGCTGCCGGTGTGCTGATGGTCAGCAATATCAAGTACCACAGCTTCAAGGACTTGGACCTGAAAGGGCGCGTGCCTTTCGTGGCTATCCTGGTGGTGGTTTTGGTTTTCGCCGTTGTCTTTAGTGATCCGCCGCGGATTTTGCTGATTATCTTCCTGGCGTATGCAGCCTCTGGTCCTATCCAGTATTTGCTGCAGTTGCGCCGCCGTAAAAGTGTTGAGTAGTTAGCTGTCTGTTCATGTAAAGCCGCTGATGTGCCCGCATCAGCGGCTTTGTCGTTTCTGGCCTCTCGCGCATGCCTCGCTTTTGCGAAGGCAGCGGGTCATTGAGCATTGGAATATGGCGGGTTTTCATAAAAGCGTAATAAACGGTTGACGCAGAATTGACTGGGCCTATAATGCGCACCTCTTACGGCGCAGCAGTCCTTTAAAACTTCTTCTAAAACAAGAAGTTAGATTGAAAAGAAGGGTTGCAAAGCAGCGAAAGCTGCGTAGAATGCGCCGGGCTGGCAGGGTGGCGGTTTTGTCCTGTTGGTGCTTCGGTCGAGATGGTCGAAAGCGGTAAAAGAGGTGGTTGACAGCGGTTTGAAACGCTGTAGAATTCGCCTCCCGCTGACGAGAAGCTAGAAGTTGATCGAAGGCGCAAGTGGTTGAGATTGAAAAGAAATTTTCGAAATCACTTGACGGAGAATG
>DASUOY010000439.1:0-3894 GCA_036276395.1 Pseudomonas sp. | reverse complement strand
CAGTTGCTGCAACGCGGCTCGCGCCGCCTCAGCCTGGAAGAAGGCGCCCGCGCCATCGAAGGCAGCGGCCGCCACCTGCTGCATCTTATCGACGAATTGCTGGATGCGGCCCGAGCCGAAATCGGTCAACTCGAAGTGACGGCGACGCCGCTGGCCTTCCGGCCCTGGCTGGCGGACATGGTGGAAGTCGCCCGATTGCAGGCCGAGGAAGCCGGCAATAGCTTCTCCCTGGAAGAGCACGGTGCCGTACCCGAATACCTGTGCGTGGACAGCCGGCGCCTGCGCCAGGTACTGGACAATCTGTTCAGCAATGCCAACCGGCACACCCGCAATGGCCACATTTCTCTGCGTTACCGGGGGGAGAAACAAGGCCGCCAGGTTCGCCTGTTCTTCGCCGTGGAGGACAGCGGCGGCGGTATTGCCGCCGAGGACCTGCCGAACATCTTCCAGCCCTTCGTGCGCGGCAGCAATCAGCTCGGGGAAGGCTCCCGCGCCGGGGTCGGCCTGGGCCTGGCCATTGCCCGCCAACTGGTGCACTGCATGGGCGGCGAACTGAGCGTAGCCAGTACCCCCGGCCAGGGCAGCGCCTTTCGCTTCCACGTGGTTGGTGAGCTGCTCACGGAGCTGCCGGCGGGCCCCAGCGCCGCACAAATCGCCACGCCCCAGCCCATGGGCGACCAAGTGGTGCTGCTGGTGGAGGATGACCCGGATCTGCGCCTGCTGCTGGCCGAGCAATTGAGCCAGCACCAGCTCAGGGTCGTCACCGCGGTCAACGGGCGGGACGCGGCCAGCCAGTGGCGGGACGATATTGCCCTGGTCATTACCGACCAATTTATGGCCGAGGGCGACGGCTGGTCTGTGCTGGAGATGGTGGCAGAGCGATCCCCAGCCACCCCGGTGGTGCTGATTTCGGCCGCCGCACCGCTACCACCGGAAGACTTCCCAGCGCACCTGAGCTTTGCCGCCTGCCTGCGCAAACCGCTGAACGAAACCGAGCTGGCGAGCCTGCTGAGTAATCTCTTGGGATTGCCAGGCCAGGCCCCGACTGTCAGTGCGCAGCCGGCTTGCAGCACCACGGCCCGCCCGGACAGCGCACGCCTGGCGGTGCTGGCGAACCTGGTAGAAACCGGCCAGGTTACTCAGATCGAAGACTGGGCCCATGCCCTCGCGGTGGAACAGCCCCAGTGCTCCGGCTTTGCCGACGCCGTGCTGCAGGCAGCCTTGACCCTGGATTTTCCCCGCCTGACGGACTTGGCCGGGGTTCCCAGCTCACGCTGAAGCTTCTACAGGCGCGGCTTTGTTTACCTGGATAACCGGCAATAAGCGGCTGGCAGACCGCCTAAGAAATCGTCTTAACGCACATTTCACCCATAAAAAACGCCGGCGCGAAGCCGGCGTTTTTTATGGGGCGTAAATCAACCGCGGATATTGTAGATATCCTTCTCGTTCATCGCGGCGTAGTCGAACATGCGCTTGAGATAAGCCTTCTGCTGCGCCCACACCTTGCTCGCCACCGGATCGGCGGCGGCGCTGGCGTCGACCACTTCGGCGGCCACTTCCTTGAGCTTGGCCAGCACTTCATCCGGCAGGCGACGCACTTCCACACCCTCGCCCTTGAGCTGCTCCATGGCTTCCATATTGCGCGAGTTGTAGTCGTCGAGCATATCGCCGTTCACATCGCGGGCGGCGGCGCGGACGATGGCCTGCAGGTCGGCCGGCAGGGTTTCCCAGGCCTTGATATTGATATCCAGCTCGAAGGTGACGTTCGGCTCTTGCCAACCTGGGGTGTAGTAATACTTGGCGGCCTTGTGCAGGCCCAGGGCCTGGTCGTTGTACGGGCCGATCCACTCGGTGGCGTCGATGGCGCCGGTTTGCAGGGCGGTGAAGATTTCGCCGGCCGGCATATTGACCACGGTGCCGCCCATCTTGGTCAGCACTTCGCCACCCAGGCCCGGGGTGCGCATCTTCAGACCCTGGAAGTCCTCGACGCTGTTGATTTCCTTGTTGAACCAGCCAGCGGTCTGCACGCCGGTGGAACCGCAGGCCATCGGCAGCACGCCGAAAGGCTTGTACACCTCTTCCCACAGCTCGATGCCGCCACCCTTGTGCAGCCAGGCGTTCATTTCCTGGGCGTTGGGGCCGAACGGCGAGGCGCAGAAGAACTGCGCGGCCGGCACCTTGCCTTTCCAGTAGTAGGGCGCGCCGTGGCCCATTTCCGCGGTGCCGCGGCTTACTGCATCGAATACTTCCAGGGCTGGCACCAGTTCACCGGCGGCATACACCTTGACCTTGAGACGGCCGTTGCTCATCTGCTCAACCAGCTTGGCGAAGCGTTCGGCGCCAACACCCACGCCGGGGAAATTCTTCGGCCAGGAGGTGACCATTTTCCAGTTGAAGGTCTGTGCACCCGCGCCCTCTTGAGGCTTGGCGGCGGTATCAGCCTCTTGTTTGCAACCGGCCAAGGCCGTGGCTGCGAGGCCTACGCCCGCGGCTGCGAGAATTTGACGACGTTTCATGTGAGGCTCCTTGTTGTTGTAGTGGTATGACCACAGGATCGCTGCGGCCCTAGCGCGCTTGAGTAACATAGGGGGAAGTGACTCTCAAGCCTAGCGGATACGACTAAAGTTGTAGTGCCATTGCCGCACGCGCCCGGGCCTGCCTAGAATCGCCGGCCTGCCTGCCCACAAAGCCCATAACCATAAGGACTCATGATGTCCGACAAGCCGCCTCTCCCGCTCCGCCTTGCCCATTTGATCGACTCGCTCAACGCCACCTTCGGCAAGGCCTGTGCCTGGCTGACCCTGTTTCTGGTGATCGGCACCGCCATCGTGGTGGTGTTGCGTTACGGTTTCGGCGTCGGCGCCACCGCCCTGCAGGAAGCTGTGCTCTACGCCCATGCCCTGGTCTTTATGGGCGCGGCCGCCTGGGTGTTGCAACGCAACGGCCATGTGCGCGTCGACATCTTCTACCAGAAGTTCAGCGGCCGCCGCCAAGCCCTGGTCGAGGTGTTCGGCAACCTGCTGTTTCTGATGCCGGTGTGCCTGTTCCTCGGCTGGGCCAGCTGGGACTACGTCAGCAACGCCTGGGCGACCCTGGAAGGCTCCAGCGAATCGGGTGGCCTGAAGTTCGTCTATCTGCAAAAGAGCATCATCCTGGTGCTGGTGGTCAGCCTGGTCCTGCAAGGAATCTCCGACTTGATCAAATCCCTCTATATCATCGCCGGCCGCCTGCCCGCCCCGGAGGTGAAGCATGGCTGAGTTGATGGCGATTCTGCTGTTTATCAGCATCTGCGCGGCCCTGATGGCCGGCTACCCGGTGGCCTTTACCCTGGGCGGCGTGTCGCTGCTGTTCGCCGGTATCGGCGTGCTTACCGGCACCTTCGATGGCGGCTACCTGAGCGCCCTGCCCAACCGCCTGTTCGGCATCATGAACAACCAGACCATGCTGGCGGTGCCGCTGTTCGTGTTTATGGGGGTGATGCTGGAGAAATCCCGGGTCGCCGAAGACCTGCTGGAGTCCATGTCGCGGCTGTTCGGCACCCTGCGCGGTGGCCTGGCGATTTCCGTGTGCGTGGTTGGCGCGCTGCTCGCCGCCAGCACCGGCATAGTCGGCGCCACCGTGGTGACCATGGGCCTGCTGGCCCTGCCGACCATGCTGCGGCGCGGTTACGACCCGGCGATTGCCACCGGCACCCTGGCCGCCACCGGCACCCTGGGGCAGATCATTCCGCCGTCCATCGTGCTGGTGCTGCTGGGTGACGTGATGTCCAGCGCCTATCAGCAAGCGCAACTGAAGATGGGCATCTTCTCACCGAAGACCGTCTCGGTCGGCGACCTGTTCGTCGGCGCGCTGCTGCCCGGCCTGCTGCTGGTGGGCCTGTATATCCTCTACATC
>DASUOY010000438.1:0-3018 GCA_036276395.1 Pseudomonas sp. | reverse complement strand
ACCGGCTCGCGGATGCCGGACGGCGACATCAGGGTCGGCCAGTGGAAGCCGTCCCAGCGCGAGCGCCGGCCCATATGGGTAATCTGGATCATGATCTTGGCGCCGTGCTTGTGCATGGCGTCGGCCAGATTCTGGAAGTGCGGGATGATGCGGTCGGTGGACAGGTTGACCGAACTCCACCATTGCTGCGGGCTGTCGATGGCGACAACGGACGAACCGCCGCAGATGGCCAGGCCGATGCCGCCCTTGGCCTTCTCTTCGTAATACTTCACATAACGCTCGGTGGTCATGCCGCCGTCGGTGGCGTAGACCTCGGCGTGGGCGGTGCTGAGCACGCGGTTGCGGATGGTCAGCTTGCCGATCTGAATCGGCTGGAACATTGCTTCGAAAGCCATGGCGCTATCTCCCGATCAGAGCGGCTTAACAACAAACAGGCCGTCGTCGTGGCCTTCTTCGGAACCGCCATAGACCTGCTCGGCCCGGGTGCGGATGCTGCTGCCCTGGGCCTTGAGAATCTGGTCCATGGCGCCGGCGAACCAGCCGGTGAACATATAGTCGACCTTGCGCCCGCACTTGCCGTAGACATAGACAAAGGCCGAGTGCTTCAGGCGCACGCTGGCGGTGCCTTTGGCCAGATCGATGGCTTCGATCTCGAACAGGCCCCAGCCGCGTTGCGACAGGCGCTTCATATAGTGTTCGAACACCGCCACGCCCGAGAGGCCATGGCACTCGGCCTCCTTCTCGCACCAGTGCCAGGCGGACTTGTAGCCGGCCTTGTAGAGGATCTCGGCGTAGGCGTCGGCGCCCAGCACTTCCTCGATGCCGATATGGTTGTTGACGAAGAAATGCCGCGGCACATAGAGCATCGGCAGGGCGTCGGTGGTCCAGACGCCGGTTTCGTCGTCGACCTGGATAGGCATTTCGGGTGCGTGGGTGGCCATATATTCAGACTCCAGAATTCGTGTTTTGCGTTTGGCCAGGCAGCGCCTGGCCGGATAAAAAAGTTGTCATGAATGCCGCAGGAGCCGTAGCGAACGCGCCGCTATCGATGAGGGCGGCCGGCTACGGGGGCATTTATCATTCGCCCCAGACGTCTGCCAGTACGCGTACCCAGTTCTCGCCCATCACCTTGCGCACCACGCGCTCGGAGTGGCCGCGCTTGAGCAGGGTCTCGGTCAGGTTGGGGAATTCGCCCACGGTGCGGATGCCCAGCGGGTTGACGATCTTGCCGAAGTTGGTCAGGCGGCGGGCGTAGCCCTTGTCGTGGGTCAGGTATTCGAAGAAGTCCTGGCCGTGACCCTGGGTGAAGTCGGTGCCGATGCCGATGGCGTCTTCGCCGACCAGGTTCATCACGTACTCGATGGCCTCGGCGTAGTCGTCGATGGTCGAGTCGATGCCCTTGGCCAGGAAGGGGGCGAACATGGTCACGCCGACGAAGCCGCCGTGGTCGGCGATGAATTTCAGCTCTTCGTCAGACTTGTTGCGTGGGTGCTCTTTCAGGCCGGACGGCAGGCAGTGCGAGTAGCACACCGGCTTCTTCGACTCGAGGATGACTTCCTCGGAAGTCTTGGAGCCGACGTGGGACAGGTCGCACATGATGCCGACGCGGTTCATCTCGGCGACTATCTCGCGGCCGAAGCCGGACAGCCCGCCGTCGCGCTCGTAGCAGCCGGTGCCGACCAGGTTCTGGGTGTTGTAGCACATCTGCACGATGCCCACGCCGAGCTGCTTGAACACCTCGACGTAGCCGATCTGGTCCTCGAACGCGTGGGCGTTCTGGAAACCGTAGAGGATGCCGGTCTTGCCCTGCTCCTTGGCCTTGCGGATATCGGCGGTGCTGCGTACCGGAATCACCAGGTCGCTGTTGTCGCGGATCAGCTTGTTGCTGGCGGTGATGTTGTTCACCGTGGCCTGGAAGCCTTCCCATACCGACACGGTGCAGTTGGCGGCGGTCAGGCCACCCTTGCGCATGTCTTCGAAGAGTTCACGGTTCCACTTGGCAATGATCAGGCCGTCGATAACGATGCTGTCGGCGTGCAATTCGGCTGGGCTCATCAGGCTGTCCCCTTGGATTAGTGTCGCCAAACCCGCTGTTGGCGCTTTGGACTGAGCATATCCCTGGGGGCCGCGGCGACCCGGTGCAAAAGCGACCGGGGTATTGCCGAAAGCGTCAAGGCCAGGTCGTGGCTGGATAAGCCGGGAATCGGCTGGGGGGCTATGGCTCTTGTGCGGATGCTCCGCGCTACCGCCGGGTAGGGTGCGCCGTGCGCACCAATGCAGGCTGATGGATCTTGGTGCGCATGGCGCACCCTACGGGGGGCTAGATAAAAAAAGCCCCCGCCCGGGGTTATCCGGCAGGGGCGAAAGTGACCCTTGAGGTGGGTCTCAGTGTGGCAGGGGTTGTCCTAGGCGCTGTTGCGTCGTGCGGCGAGCAGACCGTAGAGAGTCAGCCCGATCAGCAGTGCCAGCCCCCAGGACATCAGGGGTTACTCCGCACCGACCTGGCGCAGATAGGGCGCCGACGCGGCGCCGAGGTTGCTCAGCAGGCGCTCGCTGTACCAGTCGATAAAGTTGACCACGCCGAACTCGTAGGTCTTCGAGTAGGGGCCGGGCTGGTAGGCGGTGGAGTTGATGCCGCGCTGGTTCTCTTCGGCCAGGCGACGGTCCTGGTCGTTGGTGGCGTCCCACACCTGGCGCAGGCGGGCCACGTCGTAATCGACGCCTTCCACCGCATCCTTGTGCACCAGCCACTTGGTGGTGACCATGGTCTCCTGGGCGCTGATCGGCCATACGGTGAAGACGATCATATGATCGCCCATGCAGTGGTTCCACGAGTGCGGCAGGTGCAGGATGCGCATCGAGCCCAGATCCGGATCGGTGATGCGACCCATGAGTTTCTTGCAGCCCTGCTTGCCGTCCATGGTCATGGATACCGTGCCCTTGAGCAGCGGCATACGTACGATGCGGTTACGCAGGCCGAAGCTGGCGTGGGCGTAGGGGATTTTGTCGCGGTCCCAG
>DASUOY010000437.1:0-5513 GCA_036276395.1 Pseudomonas sp. | reverse complement strand
CGCCTCGGCGTGTGCGACGCCGCCCCGGCGCAGTTGCATCAACCCCAGGCCGGCAACCACAGCGAAGGCAGCCAGGGCGCGCTGCTGGTAGCCATCGAGCTGGACCCGCAGCGCAGCTGGCCACCCGCCCTGCCCAAGGGCATCGGCGATGCCGGGGTGATCGACAGCCGCGAGCAGCGCAAACAGCTGCTCGACCAGCTCAGCCGCTTCCCCCCGGCGCGCCTGCTGATTGCCTGCGACCCGCGCCGCTCGCCGGACCGTGGCAGCCTGGCGCTGCTCGGCGAACTGGCGCGCAGCGCGGCAGCCACCCGTATCTGGCTGCTGCCACCGCCCCCCGGCGAAGCCCTCGACAGCGCCCGCCTGGGCGACTGGCACCGCGCCCTGACGCAACTGCAACTGAGCCATAGCGATAGCGCGCCGCTGCGCTGGCTGGAGCATGGCCATGACTAAAGCCCTCAAGCTGGCCGTGGTCGGCCACACCAATGTCGGCAAGACCTCGCTGCTGCGCACCCTGACCCGCGATGTCGGCTTCGGCGAGGTGTCCCATCACCCCAGCACCACCCGCCATGTCGAAGGCGCGCGGCTATCGGTGAACGGCGAGGCGCTGCTGGAGCTGTACGACACCCCCGGCCTGGAAGACGCCATCGCCCTGCTCGATTATCTGGAGCGTCTGGATCGCCCCGGTGAACGCCTGGACGGCCCCGCGCGGCTGGCGCGCTTCTTAGGCGGCAGCGAGGCGCGCCAGCGTTTCGAGCAGGAAGCCAAGGTGCTGCGCCAACTGCTGGCCTCGGATGCCGGCCTCTATGTAATCGACGCCCGCGAGCCGGTGCTGGCCAAATACCGCGACGAGTTGGCGGTGCTGGCCATGTGCGGCCGCCCCTTGCTGCCGGTGCTGAATTTTGTCGCCGGACATAACCACCGCGAGGATGACTGGCGCCAGGCCCTGGCGCGCCTGGGCCTGCATGCCCTGGTGTGTTTCGACAGCGTGGCGCCACCGCTGGATGGCGAGCGCCGCCTGTACGACAGCCTGGCGCTGCTGCAGGAAAAGGCCCGCCCACAGTTGCAACGGCTGATCGACGATCACCAGGCGCAACGCCAATTGCGCAAAAGCAGCGGCGCGCGGCTGATCGCCGAACTGCTGCTGGACTGCGCCGCCTGCCGGCGCAGCGTGGCGGCCCAAGCCGTGCTGGAACAGGGCGCCATCCGCGACCTGCATCAGGCCATTCGCCAACGCGAACAAGGCTGCGTGGACGCCCTGCTGCGCCTGTATGCCTTCCGCCAGGACGACGCCAAGGCCAGCGAGCTGCCCTTGCTCGACGGCCGCTGGGGCGACGACCTGTTCAACCCGGAAACCCTCAAGCAGCTCGGCGTCAAGGTCGGCGGCGGCATGGCGGCGGGCGCGGCTACCGGGGTCGGGGTCGATCTGCTGGTCGGCGGCATCACCCTCGGCGCGGCGGCGCTTATCGGCGCCGTGCTCGGCGGCAGCGCACAGACCCTGCGCGGCTATGGCGCGCGGCTGAAAGGCAAACTCAATGGCCAACGCGAGCTGACTGTGGACGACGCCGTGCTGCGCCTGCTCGCCCTGCGTCAGCAACAACTGTTGCAGGCGCTGGAAGCCCGCGGCCATGCCGCCGTGACCGCCATCAGCCTGACGAACCCGCAGGACACCCACTGGCGCCAAGGCAAACTGGCAGACGCCCTGCATAAGGCCCGCGCCCACCCGAAATGGTCATCGCTCAACCCCAGCGCAGCGCTTGAAGACGGCGAGCGCCAGGAGCAGGTACAGCGCTTGGCGGCAGAGCTGCTCTAGCCTGCCAGGCATCGCGGCCTGGGCCGCGATTGCGGGCTACACCGCCACGGGCGCGGCGATATGCGGATGGGCCTGGTAGCCGACCAGCTCGAAGTCCTCGAATTTGAAGGCAAAGATATCCTTCACTTCGGGGTTGAGCTTCATGGTCGGCAGCGGCAGCGGCTCGCGGGCCAGTTGCAGGTCGGTCTGTTCCAGATGGTTGGCGTACAGGTGGCAGTCGCCGCCGGTCCAGATAAATTCCCCGGGCTGCAGGTCGCAGACCTGGGCCACCATCAGGGTCAACAGGGCGTAGCTGGCGATATTGAAGGGCACCCCCAGAAATATGTCGGCCGAGCGCTGATACAACTGGCAGCTCAACTTGCCGTCCGCCACATAGAACTGGAACAGCGCGTGGCACGGCGGCAGGGCCATCTGGTCTACCAGCGCCGGGTTCCAGGCCGAGACGATCAGCCGGCGCGAATCCGGGTTGCTCTTGATCATTGCGATCAGCTTGCTGATCTGGTCCACCGACTCACCGTTCGGCGCCGGCCAGTTGCGCCACTGGTAGCCATACACCGGGCCGAGGTCGCCGTTTTCGTCGGCCCACTCGTCCCAGATGCGCACACCGTTGTCCTTCAGGTACTTGATATTGGTGTCGCCCTGGAGGAACCACAGCAGCTCGTGGATGATGGATTTCAGGTGGCACTTCTTGGTGGTCACCAGGGGAAAGCCGTCGGCCAGGTCGAAGCGCATCTGGTGGGCGAAGATGCTGTAGGTGCCGGTGCCGGTGCGGTCACTCTTGAAGGTGCCGGTGTCGCGCACCAGGCGCATCAGGTCGAGGTACTGTTTCATTGCGCGGCTCCCAAGGCGGCTTGGCGTTTGTAGGCGTAGGCGATCAGGCCCAGGCCGCCGAGGATCATCGGCAGGCAGAGAATCTGGCCCATGGTCAGCCAGCCACCGGCCAGATAGCCGAGCTGGGCATCCGGCACGCGGACGAATTCGACGATAAAGCGGAAGATGCCGTAGCACAGGGCGAACATGCCCGACACCGCCATGGTTGGCCGCGGCTTGCGCGAGTAGAACCAGAGGATGGTAAACAGCGCCACGCCTTCCAGGGCGAACTGATAGAGCTGCGAGGGATGGCGCGCCAGTTGCTCGGGGTCGGTGGGGAAGACCATCGCCCAGGGCAGGTCGGTGGCCTTGCCCCACAGCTCGGCGTTGATAAAGTTGCCGATGCGCCCCGCGCCCAGGCCGATGGGTACCAGCGGGGCGATAAAGTCCATCAGCTCGAAGAAGCTCTTGCCGTTGCGTTTGCCGAACCACCAGGTGGCCAGCATTACGCCGATCAGGCCGCCATGGAACGACATGCCGCCTTCCCAGATGCGCAGCATGCGCACCGGCTCGGCGATATAGGCCGCCAAATCGTAAAACAGTACGTAGCCCAGACGGCCACCGAGAATCACCCCCATGGCCACCCAGAACACCAGGTCGGAGAGCTTCTCCTTGTTCCAGCTCGGCGCAAAGGCGTTGACCCGGCGCGAAGCCAGCCACCAGGCACCGCCGATGCCGATCAGGTACATCAGGCCGTACCAATGGATTTTCAGCGGGCCAAGGGCCAGCGCAACCGGGTCGATCTGCGGGTAAGGCAGCATTTCAATTCCTCAAATCAGAAAACTCAGGCCCACGCATAGCAGCAGCAGGGCAAACAGACGCTTGAGCAGGCGCGGCGACAGCCTATGCGCCAGCCGCGCGCCAAAGCGGGCAAAAAACATGCTGGTGATGGCGATACCCAGCAGCGCAGGCAGGTAGACAAAGCCCAGGCTCCATTCGGGCAACGCCGGCTTATCCCAGCCCAGCCAGATAAAACTCAGGGCACTGGCCAGGGCAATCGGCAGGCCACAGGCCGAGGAGGTGGCCACCGCCTGCTGCATCGGCACGCTGCGCCAGGTCAGGAAGGGCACGGTCAGCGAACCACCGCCAATGCCGAAAATCGCCGAGGCCCAGCCGATCACGCCACCGGCCAGGGTCAGCCCGGGCTTGCCTGGGACAGTGCGACTGGCCTTGGGTTTCAACTCGAAGGCCATCTGCACGGCAATGATGATGGCGAACACGCCGATAATCTTCTGCAGCAGCGGCCCCTGAATGGCGGAAGCAGTTATGGCCCCCAGGCCCGCACCGAGCAGAATACCCAGGGTCATCCAGGCGAAGATCGGCCAGCGCACCGCGCCCTTGCGCTGGTGCTCCAGCACCGAATTGATCGAGGTAAAGATAATGGTGGCCAGGGACGTGCCCACTGCCAGGTGGGTCAGCACCGCTGGATCGAAACCCTGGGCGGCGAAACTCAGCACCAGTACCGGCACTATGATGATGCCGCCGCCCACCCCAAACAGCCCGGCCAGGATTCCAGCCGCAGCGCCCAGGATCAAATACAGCAGCAGTTCCATCGATACCCCCATAAGCAAAGCGCAATGGTAATCGCCGCGGGCAACTGCGGGAAGCGCGGAGCGGCAAGCGGCGCTTGCGCAGGCAGGTGGCCACGCCGCAAGCTAAGGCTTTATCAATGCATGGATAGCCCCCGCATGTGCCTGATCGTGTTTGCCTGGCGCCCCGACCACCAACAGCCCTTGCTGGTGGCGGCCAACCGCGACGAATTCTATGCCCGCCCGAGCCTGCCCCTGGCCGAGTGGCAGGATGCACCCGGGATCTTCGCCGGGCGCGACCTGCAGGCCGGTGGCACCTGGCTGGGCATCGGCCCGCACGGGCGCTTCGCCGCCCTGACCAATATCCGCGATCCCGGCCAGGCCCAGGGGCTGCGTTCACGGGGCGAGCTACCCGCCGACTTTCTGCGCGGCGAACTGTCCGCCCACGATTTTATGCAACAACTCGAAGGGCAATGCGCGCACTACAGTGGCTTCAACCTGCTATGTGGCGATGCCCAGCAGCTCTATTACTTCAGCTCCCTGGAGCGCCGCGCCAGGGTACTGGGCAGCGGAATCTACGGGCTGTCGAATGCAGGATTGGACACGCCCTGGCCCAAACTGCAACGCGCCAAGGCCGCCCTGACAGCCTGCCTGCAGGCCCCCTATGCCGACAACCTGCTTGAGCTGCTGGCCGATCCGACCCAGGCCGCGGACAGCCAGTTGCCGCAAACCGGTATTGGCCTGGCCGGGGAGCGCCTGCTGTCCAGCGTGTTTATCGCCAGTCCCAGCTACGGCACCCGTGCCAGCAGCGCGCTGATCGTCAATGCCGAAGGTGAGCGCCTGTTGGTCGAGCGCAGCTTTGGCCCCGATGGCAGCTATCTGGGCGAAGTGCGTCTGGAGTGCGGAGTCACGGAAGCCTGCATGCTGTAGAACCTGTTTACGATCTGCTGCGCGTCGGCCATCCAGCGTTAAAAACAGCCTCGGATGCTCATTTACAGCCAGTAAACTCCGCTTCCTCGGCGCTTTGACCAGCCTACGGCTGTTACTACGTAGCGCCTTGTCTGGCTCTAGCTCGCGAGTTCGTAAACAGGTTCTTAGGTCGGGTCACTTGGCCGGCGGCCAACCGGCCAGATCATCCAGGGCAAATAGCGGCGAGGGGATGCTCGGGTCATCGGCATCGGCCACCAGCAGCAGGCGGCCGTCGGCCTGGAAGGCCAGCCCCTCGATCTTCACCGCTGGCGTCAGCCGGGCCAGGCGCAGCAGATTGCAGTCCTGATCGAAACAACCGAGCACGCTGCCGACGC
>DASUOY010000436.1:0-5517 GCA_036276395.1 Pseudomonas sp. | reverse complement strand
CCGGTGTCGGCTGCACCAGGCTGGGCGTCTCCGGCAGGGCGTTCAGCACCAGCCAGGCCGCCAGGCAGACCGCCATGCTCAGGCTTAGCAGCGCACCACCCAGCCAGCGCTTCACAGCCCCTGCACCTGGGCGGCGGCGCGCAAGGCCTGCACCAGCGCCTGCACCTCGCGACCCAGTTGCTCCTTAGCCACCGCCTGGTTGACCTCGTAACGCACGCTGGGGTCGCTCAGCGGCAGTTGCCTGTCCTCACGGCTGCGTACCTGGACTATCTCGAAGGCGCCGTCGATGCGCATCGGCTGGGACAGGCTGCCGGCCTTCTGCAGCAGGGCGGTCTTGCGCAGAAAATCCAGCTGCGCGTCCTGCGGGCGGATCAGGCCCAGATCGCCGGGCGGGGTTTGGTTCTTATCCTCGGCCAGGGAATAGCGGCGCACCGCTTCGTCGAACGCCAGGCCCTGTTGCAGCTCGGCATACACCCGGTCGGCCGTGGCCTGGTCGGCCAGGCGGATATGCGCGGCCTGCACCCGGGCGACATTCAGGTACTGCTGCAGGTTGCGCTGGTAGTAGGCCTGGGCCTCGGCATCGCTGACCTGACGGGCGCGCTGCTTGAGGCTGTCGGTTTCGTGGTGGAAGTCGTTGTGCAGACCGAGCTGGTGCAGGTACTTGTGGCGGATCAGCTTGTCGCGCACCAGTTGGCGCAGGCCGGCCTGCTCGGCGGCGCTAAAGCCCTTTTGCCCCAGCTGATACCAGAGGTAGTCGCGCAGTGCCTGCTGGCGCACCTGCTCGGCCAGGTAAACCAGGTTGCCCTGTTGCAGCTCGACCCGGCCCTGCACGTTGTCGCCCTGGTACAGCGCCAGCAGGTTCAGACGCTGTTCTGGCTGGCCGGGAAACTGCCAGCGAATCAGCTCCACCTGCGCCGCCTCGGCCTGTTGTTGAGCACTCAGTTGCAGGCTGTCGAGCACCACGCCCTGGCTCGCAGGTGCCAGCACCTGGCGCAAGCGCTCGGCACTCAAGGGTTGCGGCTGGCGCAGAAAGGGCCGCACGTCCTGGTCGAACTGGCGGCCATAGACCTGCTCGATCAGGTTGGCCGCCTCGCGCTCCACCAGCACCTCCAGGTCGCTGCGGTATTTGTCGTTCAGCTCGCCCTCCACCTCGCGGGCCAGCAGGTGGTTCTCCACCAGGCCGGTGCGCAGCAGGCGCGGATCGGTATTGAACTTGAGCCGGGTCATGGCCTGCTGCAGCAGCTCGATGCTCTTGCCCGGCAGGCGCTCGTCATTGATCTGCAGGTCCTGGCTGGCCAGGGCCGACAGGCAACTGCCGGTCAGCCCCAACACCAGCAAACCGCGCTGGATAAGCCGCCGCACCTTAGAGGCCACCCTGGCCGTAGAAGGTATTGGCGCCCTTGGTCAGCACGTTGACGGTCAGCGCGATGGACTCGGGGATCAGCTCCTTGGCCACCCGCCGGCGGGTCGCGTAGCTGGTGTCATACAGCGGTTCGGGGCGCTGGTAGGCGACCTGAGCGGTCTGGGTCAGCAGATCACGCAGCGGCTTTTGCGCGTCATAGCTGCCGACCCGGCTGGCCACCGCGCCTATGTCGTTGAGCCCCTCGCTGAAGTAATGATCGTCCACCCAGCCTTCCCAGCCGGAGTGGCCATTACCCGAGGTGACCCAGGCATGGTGCGGCTGCGCCACATCGCCGGTGGTGTGCAGCGAGTAGCCGATGGTCTGCAACGACGGCGCGTTCTTGAACTGGTCGAACCAGTACTTGGCCAGGTTGTCGATGGGCTGGAAGGCCGCGGTCTGGAAGTCACCGTAGTGCGCCTGCCAGTTGGAGCTGCTGCCCTGGCGGTAGTGCGCCTCGGTGGTGTCGAAGTCGCTCTTCTTCAGCTCGCGGTTGTACAGGTAGACCATGGCGTACCAGTCCACGTCGCCACTCCAGCTGCCATCCACCTTGCGGTAGCGGTAGTCGTAGCCGCCATGGTCGTTGCCATGGGCGTCGCCCTGGCGGGCCATGTTGATAAAGTGCCAATAGGAGGTGTAGTTGACCAGCGAGGCCGCCGCGCCGGCCACCGGCGCGTGTTCGTAACCGACCCACCAGCCGCCCAGGCGGGTGTCCTGGAAGTCGTCGACGTCATAGGCGGCCTGGCCGAGGATTTCCCCGGCGCGGGCCTCGCTGCCGGCAGCGCCGACATAGAACTGGTAGGCGCGTTTCATCTCGGGGGTGGCATGGGCCGAGTTGAGAAAGGCCAGGGCGTCCTTGACGATGTTTTTATGGGTGGGTTGCGACCAGGCGCTGGCCTGGCCGGCGGCAATAGCCAGGCCTAGACCAACTACGAGAGTGGTGAGGGTTTTCATGGGAGAGGCGCTCTTTTGTTGTTGGAGTTGAGCATTACTAGCGGTAATTGATGACAGAATCAGGGCAATTCCGCCGATCAACTAAAGCGCACTGCAACTCCAGCCACTACCCAACCAAGGATTGGTGGTATAGACCAAATACCAAAAAACCCAGAACTCTCCCCACTCGTCAATCGGCGCCGGTTTCCTCGGCATGCAGGGCGCCACTTTCCCCCGCCTCCAGCACCACATAGGCGCTGGAGCAGAACAGCGAGTTGAGCCGCTTCATATCGCCGATCAGGTCCAGGTGCAGGGCGCTGGTTTCGATGCTCTGCACCACCTGGCGCTGCAGGCGACCGACATGGGCGTGGGCCAGGCGCCGTTCCTGGGCGCGGAAGCGGCGTTTCTCGCGCAGCAACTGGCGCGCGCTCTCCTTGTCGCCGGAGAGAAACACCGACAGCCCCAGGCGCAGATTAGCCAGCAGCTGGGCGTGCAGGCTGGAGAGCTCCTCCAGGCCGCTATCGGAGAAGGAATGGCGCTGGGCGGTCTTCTGGTCCTGCACCTTGCCGAGCATGCGCTCGATCATGTCGCCGGCCTGCTCCAGGTTGACCGCCAGCTCAATGATCTCGGCCCAACGCCGGCTGTCGTGTTCGCTGAGCACCTCGCGCGGCACCTGAGCCAGGTACAGCTTGACCGCGCTGTACAGCGCATCGACGTCATCGTCCAGACGGCGCAGCTCCTTGCTCAGGGCCGGCTGGCTGCCGCGCAGCACTTCCAGCAGCTGGCTGAGCATGGTGTCGATCAGGTCACCGATGCGCAGGGTCTCGCGCACCGCGTTGGCCAGGGCCAGGCTCGGCGTAGCCAGGGCAGTGGGGTCGAGGTGGCGCGGGCGGGCCACGCCGTTGTCCTCGGCGCGATCGGGCAGCAGCCAGTTGCAGAAGCGCGCCATCAGACCCACGGTCGGCAGCAGCAAGAGGCAGCGCAGGCTGTTGTAGAGCAGGTGGAAGGCGATCACCAGCTCCTCGGGGCGCCAGTTCAGGCTGTCCAGCCAGCGCGCCAGGGGGTCGAGCAGCGGGATCACCAGCAGCAGGCCGATCAGCTTGTACAGCAGGCTGCCCAGGGCCACCCGCCGTCCGGCCGGGGTCTGCAGGCTGCTGTTGAGAAAGGCCAGGATGCCGCTGCCGATATTGGCGCCGATCACCAGGCCGATGGCCACCGGCAGGCTGATCAGCCCGGCGCCGGTCAGCGTCGCGGTGAGCAGCACGGCGGCCAGGCTGGAGTAGGAAATCAGGGCGAACAGCGCGCCGACCAGGGCATCCAGCAGCAGGTCGCCGGTCAGCGAGGCGAACAACACCTTGATCCCCTGGGTCTGGGTCATGGGCGTGGCGGCCGCCACTATCAGCTCCAGCGCCAGCAGCATCAGGCCCAGGCCGATGGCCACGCGGCCGAGCTGGCCGGCGCGGGTCTGCTTGCGCGAGAGGAAGAACACCACCCCGAGGAAGATCAGCAGCGGGCTCAGCCAGCTCAGGTCGAAGGTCAGCACCCGCGCCATCAGCGCGGTGCCGACATCGGCGCCGAGCATGATCGCCAGGGCCGGGGTCAGGGCCATCAGGCCCTGGGCGACGAAGGAGGTGACCAGCAGCGCGGTGGCGTTGCTGCTCTGCACCAGGGCGGTGACGCCGATGCCGGCGGCGAAGGCCAGCGGCTGCTTGCCGACGTTATGGCTGAGCACCTTGCGCAGGTGCGAGCCATACACCCGCAGGATGCCGGTGCGCACGATATGGGTGCCCCAGATCAGCAGGGCCACGGCGGACAACAGATTAAGCAGGGTGAGCATAACGGCAGCCTCCCTGGCGGCAGGCCGGTGTTGGATGCGCTAAACGCGTTTTTTACGGCCCTGTATTGAGCTATAGCTGCTATTCGCCGAGCTGTCAGCGGCGCTTAGAACCTATTTACGATATAGCGGGCTAGAGCCAGCTGAGGCGCAGCAGATCGTAAACAGGCTCTTAGAAATCACGCATCACCTTATGCTCGTTGTCTTCGGCGGCGAAGCCCCGTTCCAGGCGCACCTTGAGGCTCAGGTCGGTGCGCGAATCGGCGAATTTCAGCGCCTCGGCCAGGGCGATACGGCCACTTTCCAGCAGCCGGTACAGATGCTGGTCGAAGGTCTGCAGGCCCTGCTCCAGTGCCCGCCCAGTAGCCTCGCGCAGGTCGCTGAGCTGGTCGCGCTGGATCAGGTCGCGGATATAGGGCGTGCCGAGCATCAACTCGATGGCGGCCACGCGTTTCTGCTGCAAACCCGGCACCAGGCGCTGGCCGATCACCCCCAGGAGGTTCTGCGCCAGGTCGGCCAGCACCTGCTTGCGCGCCTCGTCGGGGAAGAAGCGCACGATGCGCTCGATGGCATGGCTGCTGCTGGTGGCGTGCAGGGTGGCCAGGCACAGGTGACCGGTTTCCGCGTAGTGCAGGGCGTGCTGCATGGTCGCCGCGTCGCGGATCTCGCCGAGCATGATCACGTCCGGCGCCTCGCGCAGCACGTTGCGCAAGGCATCGGCAAAGCTGTGGGTATCCAGGCCGATCTCGCGCTGGTCGATGATCGATTGCTGGTGGCCGTGGAGGAACTCGATGGGGTCTTCGATACAGACGATATGCCCGCTCTTGTGGCGGTTGCGAAAGTCCAGCATGGCCGCCAGGGTGGTCGACTTGCCCGAACCGGCCGCGCCCACCACCAGGATCAGGCCGCGGTCCTGCATGCTGAGTTTTTCCAGCAACTTGGGCAGGCCGAGGGCCTCGAAATTGGGGATCTTGCTCTGGATCAGGCGCACCACCATGGCCACTTCGCCACGCTGGTAATAGACGTTGACGCGAAAGCGCCCGGCATTCTGCACGCTGACCGCCAGGTTCATCTCCAGGTCGCGCTCGAACTCCATGATCTGCTTCTGGTTCATCAGCTGATAGGCCAGCTGCTGCACCTCACCCTGCTTCAGCACGCGCTGATCCAGCGCCTGGCTAAGGCCCTCCAGCTTGATATGCACCGGCGCGCCGACACTGAAGAACAGGTCCGAGCCGCCGCGCTGGTAGAGCGCCTGCAGATAAGGGAACACATCCACCGCGCCGACTTCCTCTGTATCGCTCATCACACCTCCCGCTGGCTTGCCCTGAATCCTAGCAGCTAGGCGCGACAC
>DASUOY010000435.1:0-3495 GCA_036276395.1 Pseudomonas sp. | reverse complement strand
CAGCGGCTTGTCGTGGGGCACGCCGAGCAACTCGCAGACGGTGCCGCACAGCTCGGTCTGCCGCGGCCGGGCCGCCGGGTTGAGGCTAAAGGCATCACCCAGGACGAACAGCGGCACCTGGCGTTCCTCGGCCAGCAGGCCGTTATGGCTGCGATCAATATTCATGCCGTGGTCGGCGGTAACCAGCACCTGGTAGCCGGCATCCAGCCAGCCTTGCAGGTAGTCGGCCAGGAGGATGTCGGCGCTCCGCGCGCTGTTGCGGTACTGCGCGCTGTCGAGGCCGTGCTTGTGGCCGGCGTCGTCGATATTCATCGGGTGCACCAGAAGGAAATTCGGGCTGTGGCGCAGGCGCAGGCTTTCCGCGTCGGCGAACAGGTGGGAATCGGGGTAGTGATCGGCGTAGTAGAAGTGCCCGTGCTGGATCGGCAGCTCGGGGTCACTGGTGTGGCGGTCACGGGCGGCGACGAAGGGCACGCGGTTATACAGCTCGCTGATCCAGTGGTAGGCCGCGGCGGCGGTAGAGAGACCGGCCGCGCGGGCGTAATGGAAGATGCTGCGCTGGTTGGACAGGCGCACCACATTGTTGTGCACCACGCCGCTGTCGATGGGGGCAACCCCGGTAAGGATGCATTCGTAAAGCGGGCGGGACAGTGAAGGTAGCTCGCATTCGAGCTGGTACAGCGCGGCGCGGCCAGCGCCGCAGTAGGCCTGCAGATGGCCCAGCGCATGGCGGGCCACCTCATAGTTCAGGCCATCCAGTACAACCAGGATGACGTTGGGCATGCGCTGCATTTTCCTTGTGCTGCGAAATCGCGGGTGGAGTCATAGGCGTAGGATGGGTATCGCTGCGCTCCACCCATCCTACGGCCGCTTACTCCATATTGATGATGACGTTTTCCTGCCAGAGTTGCGGCAGGGCCTTGGAGGTGGCTTCCCAGGCAGCGGCGTCCTTGATCGGCTGCACCTTGGCGTACTGCGCGTTCGGCAGCAGCTTGGCCTGCACCTCGGCCGGCAGGGTCAGGTGCTCGGCGCGGATCGGCCGGGCGTTGCCCTTGGCCAGGTTGATCTGGCCGGCGTCGGAGAGGATGTACTCGCGCGCCAGCTTGGCGGCGTTGGGGTTCTTGGCGTACTTGTTGATGATGGTGGTGTAGCCGGAGATCACCGAGCCGTCGGAGGGGATCAGCACCTCGAAGCGGCTTGGGTCGATCTGGTCGCGGTAGGACAAACCGTTGAAGTCCCACACCACGCCGACTTCCACTTCGCCTTTTTCCAGGGTCTGGATGGTCGGGTTGGCCAGCGACAGGCGGCCTTGTTCGGCGATGGCGGCGAAGTAGTCCAGGCCCGGCTGGATATTCTTCTCGTCGCCGCCGTTGGCGATGGCGGCGGCCAGTACGCCGTTGACCGCTTGTGCCGCGGCGCTGACATCGCCGATGGCGACACGGTATTTACCGGTTTTCAGGTCGGCCCAGCTGGTGGGGATGTCCTTGACCAGTTGTTTGTTGACGATAAAGGCGATGGAGCCGGTATAGGCCAGCATCCAGTGACCGTCGGCGTCCTTGGCCCAACTCGGGATCTGTTCCCAGGTGCTGGGTTTGTAGGCTTGAGTAACACCTTGCTGTACCGCGATGGGGCCGAAGGCCGCACCGACGTCACCGATATCGGCGCTGGCGTTGTCCTTCTCGGCGGCGAACTTGGCGATTTCCTGGGCCGAGCTCATGTCGGTGTCCATATGCTTCAAGCCATACAGCTTGTTCAGGTCAACCCAGGTGTCCTTCCAGTTGGCCCAGCTGTCCGGCATGCCCAGGCTGTTAACCACGCCCTCGGCGCGCGCGGCCTTCTCCAGTGCTTGCAAGTCCGTTTCAGCGGCCATGGCCGAGGTTGCCAGGGCGATGGCCGAGCCCATCAGTGTGGCCAGCAGCAGTTGTTTCATTGGAAACTCCTTTGCGATGAGAGTGCGTACGGTGAAACTTCTGGTCTAGATCAGCAAGACCCAGGCCAATTTAGGCCAGTTAAATGACAGTTTTATGTAGGCCATTGATTAACTGGCTCACAAACCTTGCGCCAGCGTGGCGGGCAACAGGCGAACCACAAGCGTAGACCATGAATAAATACTGGGTTGTCGGGCCGAGGATTGAAGGTTTGGCGGGTTTTCCCGCGCCCTGAAAGATTTCTGTCACCCTTTGGTCATCTAGCCTGCTTAAACTTGAAACATGGATACTAGGCTTGTGCAGGCGGTTTTATGCTCCGAAATGGAGCTGGACTAGTCCAAAATTGGAGGTCTTGATGCGCGATGAAGCGCCGCGGGCAGTAACTGCTATCTGTCGGGCACTGGAAGAACAGATCGAACATGGCCTGCTGCCGTCCGGCAGCCAGCTGCCGGCTGAGCGCAAACTCAGCGAGGTGTTCGACACCACCCGCATCACATTGCGCGAAGCGCTCGGTCAGTTGGAGGCCCAGGGCCTGATCTACCGCGAGGAGCGCCGTGGCTGGTTCGTTTCGCCGCCACGGGTGGCCTATAACCCGCTGGTGCGCAGCCACTTCCACGCCATGGTCGGCGAGCAGGGCCGGGTGCCGGCCACCGAGGTGTTGAGCGCGCGGCTGATTCCGGCCAGCGCCGAGATCTGCCAGATCCTGGCCTTGCCGGCACTGTCCAGCGTCTACCAGATCCGCCGCGCGCGGCGCATCGACGGGCGCCTGGTGCTGTATGTCGAGCACTATCTCAATCCCAACTACTTCGCCGGCATTCTGGATTTCGACCTGACCCGCTCGCTGACTGATCTGTACGCCAGCGAATACGACATTCATTACGGCCGGGTACGCTTCGATATGGTGCCCACCGCCCTGCATGGCGAGGCTGCGGCGGCGCTGAAGGTGGCGGTGGGCAGCCCGGCGCTGCGCATAGTGCGGATCAACCGCGACCAGCATGGCCGCCTGATCGACTGCGACCTGGAGTTCTGGCGCCACGACGCCCTGCATATCAGCGTCGAGGTGCCGGAGTAGGCAGCGCCTAGGCGGCGACAGCCTGGCTTGTCGGGAGAAACTCCAGGGTCTCGCCATCCGCCGGCACCCGCAGGCGCTCCCCCAAGCCCTGCCGCGCCGCCTCTTGCAGCAGTTCGCGGCGGGTTACCGGGCAGTGGTCGAGGGCCTCCAGATGGTTGGCCACGACTATGCCCTGGCTCAGCCTGAGTGCGCTGAGAATGTCCTCCTGGCCCATGATGATCGGGCCGCCCATATCGAACTGCGCGCCGCCGGCCGGCAGCACGCTGATGTCCGGCGCCAGCACGCTCAGGCAGTGGCGCACCGCGTCGGTGAGGAGGGTGTCGCCGGCGATATAGAGGCTGGGTTCGTCCGGCATCTGGATAAAGTAGCCATGCCCGTGGGCCATCATGCGGCCGATAAGACCTTCACCGTGCAGGCAGGCAATCGGCTGCACGCTGCCGCCGAGCAGGGGGCTGGCCGTCTGTGCGGACAGCACCTGGTGGACATTGAGGCGAA
>DASUOY010000434.1:0-12958 GCA_036276395.1 Pseudomonas sp. | reverse complement strand
CGCATGATCGGTGGCTACTCCGGGGTTCTGGTGGAAAAGTTCGGCTACGAGCAATTCTTTATCATCACCGCCCTGCTGGGGGTTCCGACCCTGATCCTGATCATCCTGCAGTGGCGCCGCGAACGCCCACAGGCCAATGGTTCGGCGCCGGCGGCAACAGTAGAGCACCCCTAATAAATGTTCCGTACCGCGCGTCCATAGCACCAGCTTGGGAAATGCGCACAGGTAAAAGGGCAAGCCATGACTGCGCAACTGAACTCGATGCATCACTCCACTGACCTTGAGGCCTGGTGGCAACTGCAAGGCGAGTGGGTAGAAGAACCCAACGACAGGCGTGGTGGCTGCAGCGGAGTACAACGCATCACCCAGGACGGGCGCCTGCTCTATATCAAGCGTCAAACCAATCATACCTATCGCAGCCTGCTGCACCCGCTCGGCCGCCCCACAGTACTGCGTGAGCGCGACGCTCTGCTGTCCGCGGCCAAAGCTGGAGTGACTGTACCCGAGATTGTCTACTGTGGTGCCGAGAGGGGCCCGGAAGGCTGGCGAGCACTGCTAGTCACGGTAGCTCTTGAAGGCTTCGAGCCTCTCGACACCTGGCATGCCAACCGCCGTCACGAACACTATGCTGCTGCCCTGCAACAACAATTGCTGCAACAGATTGCCAGCAGCCTGGCACGCCTACATCTGGCACGCAGACAACATGGTTGCCTGTACGCCAAGCATATCTTTGTCCGCATCGACGACACCGGTGACGGCCCTAGCTGCCGAGTGGCACTACTCGACCTGGAAAAATCCCGTAAACGCCTTACCAGCAACCAGGCCGCCCTGCACGATATGCTACAGCTACGCCGCCACTCCCCCTGGAATCAGAAGGATTGGCAAAGCCTGATTGGCTATTACCAAACCGCCATGGGCCGCTCCTTCCAGAGCCTGGATCAGGCAACGCGCAGCTAACAGGGCAGTGTAAACGGCCGTACACAGTTGCTTTACGCGCACTATCCCCTGCTGCGCCTTTTCTGCATCTGCAAAAGCAAACCGCCACGGCAAGCCGTGGCGGTTTTACTGCAGCATCATGCGCGCCTATTCGGCGGCGCTTGATCAGTCGCGGAAGTTGTTGAACTGCAACGGCATGCCGAAATCCTTGGTACGCAGGGAGGCGATGGCCTCCTGCAGGTCATCACGCTTCTTGCCGGTGATGCGCACCTGCTCGCCCTGGATGGCGGCCTGCACCTTGAGCTTGCTGTCCTTGATATGGGCGACGATCTTCTTCGCCAGATCCTTTTCGATGCCTTCGCGCAGTATCACTTCCTGCTTGACGCTCTTGCCCGAGGGGTAGGCATCCTTGAACTCCAGGCACTGCACATCGATCTTGCGCTTTACCAGGCTGAGCTTGAGAATCTCGATCATCTGTTCGAGCTGAAAGTCGGCATCGGCGGTCAAGTTGACAGTCAGCTCTTTCAGTTCAAAACTTCCTTTACCACGCAGGTCATAGCGCCGTTCCAGCTCCTTGATGGCGTTATCGATGGCATTGGTGACTTCGTGTTTGTCCAGTTCGGACACCACATCGAACGAGGGCATGGATTCTCTCCTGATACAGGGCGCAACCCGGGTCACGGTTGGGGTACGCACAGCTTGACGGTTAAAAAACCCGGCCATTATATAGCTGTAGATACAAACACTGCCTGGCGATGTACCGGGCCCATGCGATTTACCCAGCGAGCCTGCCAATGCCCAACCCCCATCTGAGTATTCTGGTCGTGGATGATGCGAAGTTTTCCAGCGCCATGATCGGCCGCGCCCTGACCCAGGCGGGCTACCAGGATATCCGCTACGCCAGCAGTGCCGCCGCCGCTATCAAGCTGCTGGAGCAGCGCCCGGCCAGCGTGTTGCTGGCCGACTGGCTGATGCCGGAGATGAATGGCCTGGAACTCACCGAGCAGGTACGCCAGTTCGATGAGATGACCCACCACTACACCTACGTCATCCTGCTCACCGGCAAGGAAGGGGAAAACGTTCTGGGCGAGGCCTTCGACAGCGGCGTCGATGACTTTATCAGCAAGGCCGCCATGAGCGAGCAGCTGGTGCCGCGCATCTACGCCGCCGACCGCCTGTGCAACACTCTGCAACGCCTGCTCCAGGAGAACCGCCTGCTGACCGAAAACATCGCCAGCCTGGAGCAGCGCAATCTGGTCGACCCGCTCACCGGGCTGGGCAACAGCCGCTACCTGCAGCAGAAGCTGCTCGACAGCCTGCGCCAGGTGGAGTCCCGCGGTGGCGCCCTGTGTTACCTGCTGATCGGCCTGCAGGACATCGAGGCGCTGCACCTGCAATACGGTGAAAGCTTCTACAACGAGCTGCTTAGCAGCGTGGCCCGGCGCCTGCAGCAACTGGTGCGGCCCCTGGACATCCTGGTGCGCCAGGACGAGATGCATTTCGGCATGATTGCCATGCTGGCCGACCTGCATGAATGCTCCCCCAGCAGCTTCAAGCGGCTGCATGAAGGCATCAACCTCAAAGCCTTCAAGACCAGCGAAGGCTTTATCAGCCTCAAGGCCGGTATCAGCCTGGTCGGCCTGGATGCCAAAGGCCTGCCCTGCACACCGCAGAGCCTGATGCTGCATGCCGCCAATATATTGCCGGACTCCTACAGCAGCGGCCTGGTCAGCGCCCTGCGCCTGCCCGCCCCCCACTGACTGCTAATGAGCTGGCATATTCTCGGCGCCGGCAGCCTGGGCTGCCTGTGGGCCGTACGCCTGGCCCGCGCCGGCCTGCCGGTGCAGCTGATCCTGCGCAACCCACAACGCCTGCAGGCCTACCAGAGGGCCGGCGGTTTGACCCTGGTCGAGCAGGATCAGGCCAAGCTTTACCCCATCCCCGGGCAAACCCTCGACAACCCCGAGCCGATTCAACGCCTGCTGCTGGCCTGCAAGGCCTATGACGCCGCCCCAGCCATTGCCCAGCTGGCCCCGCGCCTGACCATCGACGCAGAAGTGCTGCTGCTGCAAAACGGCCTGGGCAGCCAGGACCAGGTAGCCCTGCAAATCCCCCAGGCGCGCTGCATCTACGCCTCCAGCACCGAAGGCGCGTTTCGCCGGGAAGACTTTCAGGTGGTGTTTGCCGGCCACGGCCATACCTGGCTGGGTGACCCGCGCGATCTCGCCGCACCGGCCTGGCTGAGCGAGCTGCAGCAGGCCGGCATCGCCCATGACTGGAGCCTGGATATTCTCAGCCGGCTGTGGCGCAAGCTGGCGCTGAACTGCGCAATCAATCCACTGACGGTGCTCTACGATTGCCGCAATGGCGGCCTGCGCGAACACCCGGCCGAGGTGGCCAGCCTGTGCAGCGAGCTGATTGAGCTGCTGCACCGCTGCGGCCAGGCCAATGCCGCCAGCGAGTTGCACGACGAAGCGCAACGGGTGATCCAGGCCACCGCCGCCAATTACTCATCCATGCACCAGGATGTCAGCCAGGGCCGGCGCACCGAGATCGCCTACCTGCTCGGCTATGCCTGTGCGGCCGCACAGCGCCACCAGTTGCAGCTGCCCCATCTGCAGGCACTGCACAGCCGCCTGCTGGCCTACCTGGATGCACGCGGATTGCCCAGTTATTGAACCGCGCGTTACCCTGCCCGCACTTCCGTCATCGCGACAGCCCGCCATGCCCTTGCGTCAGCGCCTTGAAAACCTTCCGGTCGGCCGCAAACTGCTGGCCGCCCTGCTGGCCCTGCTCGCCACCGTGCTGCTGGTGGCCAACCTGGCCTTTATCAGCGCGGCCTACTGGATCTCCCAGGAAAGCGTGGCCCCGCAAGCCCTGCACACCCTCGGCCGGCTGCTCGCCAGCCCCGCCCTGAGCCAGGAGGCGCTAAGTTCGGCCAGCGCCGCCGAAGCCCTGCTCAAGCGCCTGGATGACTACAGCCCGCTGCGCGCGGCGGTGATCTACGACAGCAACGGCCGCAGCCTGGCCCAGCTGCAGCGCGGCGATCAGCTGCAACTGCCGCAACGCCTGGAGCAGGTCGAGTCCTGGCGCCACAGCGAATTTCGCATCAACCAGCTGATCGAGCTGCCGCAAGCCAACGATGCGCCCCCGGGTCATCTGCTGCTGGTGGCCTCCAGCGAACTGCCGGCGGTGTTCTACACCGGCACCCTGACCGCCAGTCTGGTGATCCTGTGCATCAGCCTACTGCTCTGGCTGATCGTCTCGCGCCAGGTGCGGCGCCTGATTACCCGGCCGATCCGGCGCCTGGAAGAACTGTCGCGCCAGGTCACCCGCGAGGAGAACTACGCCCTGCGCGCGCGCCGTGGCCATGCCGACGAGATCGGCAGCCTGGCCGAGGCCTTCAACACCATGCTCGGCCGCATGGAAGCCCGCGAGCAGCAGCTCAAGCGCGCCCGCGACGATGCCGAGAGCGCCTTCGCCCAGGCCCAGAGCCTGGCCGAGGAAACCCGCCACTCCAACCGCAAGCTGGAGCTGGAAGTGCAGGTACGCAGCAAGATCGAGAAGAAGCTCACCGGCTTTCAGAACTACCTCAACAACATCATCGACTCCATGCCCTCGGCGCTGATCGCCCTCGACGAACAGCTCTATGTCACCCAGTGGAATCAGGAGGCCAGCGCACTGTCCGGCACGCCGCTGAACGAAGCGCTGAACCAGCCGATCTTCCTCGCCTTCCCGCCGCTCAAGCCCTTTCTCGCCCAGCTGCGGCGCACCGCCGAAAAGCACAAGGTGGAGAAGGTCGAGCGTGTGACCTGGGGCCCCGACGACGAGCCGCGCCACTACGCCCTGACCTTCTACCCCCTGAGTGGCGGCGCCGGGCGTGGCGTGGTGATCCGCATCGACGACATCACCCAGCGCCTGAGCCTGGAAGACATGATGGTGCAGTCGGAGAAGATGCTCTCGGTGGGCGGCCTGGCAGCCGGCATGGCCCATGAGATCAACAACCCCCTGGGGGCCATCCTGCATAACGTGCAGAACATTCGCCGGCGCCTGTCGCCGGAGCTGGAAAAGAACCGCGAACAGGCCGAGCAGATCGGCGTCTGCCTGCAGGCCATCGACCGCTACCTGCAGGCCCGGGAAATCCCCCGCCTGCTCGACGGCATCCAGCAGGCCGGCAGCCGCGCGGCCAAGATCGTCAGCCATATGCTCAACTTCAGCCGCCGCAGCGACCGCCAACTGGCCCCCTGCCAACTGCCGGCGCTGATCGATCAGGCCGTGGAAATCGCCAGCAACGACTTCGACCTGACCGAAAGCTTCGACTTCAAGAGCCTGACCATCCTGCGCGATTTCGAACCGGGCCTGCCGGCAGTGCCCGGCACCGCCAACGAGCTGGAACAGGTGCTGCTCAACCTGCTGAAAAACGCCGCCCAAGCCATTCACCAGCGCAGCAACCCCGACACACCCGGGCAGATCAGCCTGCGCGCCCGGGTGACCGCGCCCTGGGCGGAAATCCAGGTGGAAGACAACGGCGTCGGCATGTCCGAGGCGGTGCGCAAGCGCATCTTCGAGCCCTTCTTCACCACCAAGGAAGTCGGCCAGGGCACCGGGCTCGGCCTGTCGGTGTCCTATTTCATCATCACCAACAACCACAAAGGGCAGATGGAGGTGCAGTCCAAGCGTGGCCAGGGCACCTGCTTCACCCTGCGCCTGCCACTGGCCGCCCCCGCCGCCGAAATGGATCTGTGACTATGGCTTATCGACTGTCGAAGATTTACACCCGCACCGGCGATGCCGGGGAAACCGGCCTGGCCGATGGCCGCCGGGTTACCAAAGATCACCCGCGGGTCGATGCCATGGGCGAGGTGGACACGCTGAACAGCCATCTCGGCCTGCTACTGGCCGATCTCGCCGAACAGCACGGCAGATGCCCGGGCCTTGCCGAGATCAGCGAGGTGCTAGCGCCCTGCCAGCACCGCCTGTTCGACCTCGGCGGCGAACTGGCGATGCCCGCCTACCAGGCCCTGCAGGCCGCGGAGATCGAGCGCCTGGAAGCCGCCATCGACCGCTGGAACGAAGAAGTCGGCCCGCTGGAAAACTTTATCCTGCCCGGCGGTTCGCGCCTGATTGCCCAGGCCCACGTCTGCCGCAGCCTGGCGCGCAGCGCCGAGCGCCGCTGCCAGCACCTGAACGCCGTGGAGCCGATCCGCGGCGTCGGCCTGGCCTATATCAACCGTCTGTCCGACCTGCTGTTCGTCGCCGCGCGGCTGATCGCCAAGCGCCAGCAGATCGATGAAGTGCTCTGGCAGGCGGCGCCCAAAGAATCAAGCGCGTAGGGTGGACATGCGCAGCTTGTCCACCTCAAAGGTATCGGCGGACAAGGCTTCGCCATGTCCGCCCTACAGCAGGCTCAGCCCACTTTCGAAACAGCGCCGCTCACCCGTGATCGGGTCATCGAACGCCAGCCCACGCGCCAGCAGCTTGAGCGGCTTGCTGTAGTCATCGGCAGCATCCGGGGCATCCGTGACCTCGGGATAGAAGGGATCGTTGAGAATCGGCGCACCGAGGGCCGCCAGATGCACCCGCAGCTGATGCTTCTTGCCCGTCACCGGGTAAAGCCGATACAGCCAGTGCTCGCCGAGTTGCTGGGCGATTTCGATGCGCGTTTCGGTGTTGGCCTCCCCCGCCACTTCCTGCATGCGAAAGAACGGCTCAGCGCCCTCCAGCCGCGTCGCCCGCAGCAGCGGAAACGCCAGATGCGGCAAGGCTGGGGCCAGCGCTTCGTAGCACTTGTGCATTTCCCGCAGACGAAACAACGCCTGGTACTGGCCACGGCTCTGGCGGTTGGTGGAAAACAGCACCAGCCCGGCGGTATGCCGATCGATACGGTGCAGCGGCACCAAATCATCATTGCCCAGGCGCTTGGCCAGGCGCGCCTGCAAGGTCTGCTCGACGTATTCGCCGGCCGGCATCACCGGGAGGAAATGCGGCTTGTCGGCCACCAGCAGGTGCTCGTCGACATACAGCACGCTCTCGACAAAGGGGATAGGCGTCTCGGCCGCCACCTCGCGAAAGTAATGCACCTTCAGCCCGACCCGATAAGCCTGGTCCGCCGCGATAGGCTGGCCATCGGCATTCAATACCCGGCCACGGGCCATACGCTCCAGCCACACCGTGCGGGCGATGGCCGGGAAGTGCGCGCACAGGCAATCGAGTACGGTCGGCCAATCGCCCTGGGGCAGATGCAGGGTACTGGGGCGCATATTCGAGGGCGAGCGGGCTTGTACGGACATGGGCAGACTCAAGGGCCGGGCAGCGGGAGCGACAGAGAATACAGCAACAGCCGCGCGCCTCGGCGCTAGCGCGACAATCAGCCGGCGGACGGCGCCGGCCCCTGCAAGGACAGGCGCAACAGCGCCGCCAGCAGATCGGACTGGCTGACAACGCCCAGCACCAGGCGCTGTTCATCGACCACGGCAATCTGCTGCACGCCCGAGTCGGCCAGCATCTGCAGCAGGTAGGTGACAGGCCAGTCGGCCCGGCAGGTCGGCACCTGCCGGCGCAGGCACTGGCTGACCGTTTGCGTATCGGCGTCAGCCTGCAATAGGTCATGCAGGCTCAGCATGCCCTGCAACTCGCCCAGCTGGTTGAGTACCGGCATGGCGTGCAAACGGTGCCTGTGCAGGCTCGCGCGCGCCTCGGCCAGGCTGGCGTCGGCACTCAGGCTGAGCACATCGCGGGACATGATATCGGCGCAGCGCACCTCGCCAAAACGCCGCCGGTAGGCACGTTCTTCGGTTTGCAGGAGGATCTCCTCGAGATCCTCGCGGGAAATATCCAGCAGCTCACCGCGTGCCTGCAACACCGCATCCAGGTCCGCCGGGGTGAAGCCCAGGCGCTCCCGCGGGATAGGGTCACGGGTATTGTGCAGCTTGCCGTGTTCAAGCGGCCGATGCGGGTAGCGCCGGCGCAAGGCGTTATTGAACAGCAGCGCGATCAACAACAGGCCAAGGGAATTCAGGGCGACCGGGTAGAGGGCGAAGGAGTAACCCAGCTGGGCGATCTCATTGCCCGCCAGCACTGCGGTCAGGGCCACGGCGCCACCCGGCGGGTGCAGGCAACGCAAGGCGAACATGGCGGCAATCGCCAAGCCACCGGCCAGGGCCGCCACGCTGGGGCTGTGGCCCAGCCAGGTCGCGCAACTCACCCCCACCAGGGCCGAGACCAGGTTACCGCCGATAATCGACCAGGGCTGCGCCAGCGGGCTGGCCGGCACGGCAAACAGCAATACGGCCGAGGCGCCCATCGGCGCGATCAGCCAGGGGCTGGCGCTACCCAATGCCTCGCGGCACAGCCAGCCACTGAACAGCAGCCCCAGCACCGCGCCGATACAACTCAAGACACGCTCGCTGAAGCTGACCGCCATGGCGGTCGGCCAAAAGCTTTTCAACCAGTCTTTAAGGGTTTGCACAGCCGGGCTCTCTCGCATCGCGCACCATTTCAGGGCGCGACTATACAGCTCCCAAGCCAAGGGCCGTCAACCCAGGGCATCAGTCCAGCCAGAACGCGCGAATACCCGCCACGCCCTGGGCGCCGACCTGCCAGGCCTGCTCAAGCTCCGCCGGGCCCACGCCGCCCAGCAAGTAAGCGGGCTGATTAAAGCCCTGCAACAGCTCGCTCACCTGCGCCCAGCCCAGCGGCTGCGCCTCGGGATGGGTCTGGGTGGCCAGGAGCGGCGACAGGGTGATGAAATCCACGCCCATCTGGGTGGCCAGTTCCAGCTCTTCTGCCGTGTGACAGGAAGCAGCCAGCCAGCGCTCGGCCGGCAGCGGACGGCCCATGGCGGCATATTTGCGCAGTTGGGCCGCGGTCAGGTGCCAGCCAGCGGCGGGGAAATCGCCCAACCATTCCAGCGGCCCCTTGAGCATCAACTGCGCCTTGCCGGCGCACAGGCCCTGGATATCCACCGCCAGATCGCGGTACTGGGCATCGAACATGGCCGGCGCACGCAGCTGGATCAGGCGGATACCGCGCGCCAGCGCGGCCTTGACCCCGCGCAGCAGGGCCGGAGCATCGAGCCCTTCCGGGGTGATCAGGTAATGCTCAGGCAAACGGGCGGCGGCGATGATCGGCCGGTTGGCCGCGGGAAACTCGTACTCGGGCAACTGCCGCGGGCTGACCCAGGCCAGTGGCTGGCCTTCGGCGCCATGGGGCTCGCCAGTGAACGCCGAGACCTCCCAGACATCCAGCAGCACCTGCTTGTCCGGGTAGTCGTGGCGCACCTGGATCAACGGCCGCGCCGCCGTCGGGCGAATGCCCAGCTCCTCTTCCAGCTCACGGGCCAGGGCCCGTTCAACCGCCTCGCCGGCCTCGACCTTGCCGCCGGGAAACTCCCAGAGGCCGCCCTGATGCTTATCATCCGGGCGTCTGGCCAGCAGAATCTGCCCGTCCGCGCCGCGAATAACCGCCGCTGCTACATGAATACGCTTCACCCCAGTTTTTCCTCCTGAGCCGCCTGATACCAGCGCTGGAACGCCGGCCACTGATAAATGGTCTGCACATAGGCCGCCGCCACTGGCGGCAAGGCCACCCGATAACTGCGCAGACGCGCCGCCACCGGGGCGAAAAACGCATCGGCCAGGCTGGCATGGCCGAACAGAAAATGACCGTCCTGACCGAAGCTGGCGCGGCATTCAGCCCAGAGTTCGCAGATACGCTGGATATCGGCCTGGGCGGCGGCCGGTATCTCAGCCAAGGCCTGATCGTGCGCAAGATCCATCGACAGGTGCGTGCGCAGGCCGACAAAGCCGCTGTGCATCTCGGCGCAGACACTGCGCGCCACCGCCCGGGCATACTGCCCGCGCGGCCACAGATGGGCCTCGGGGAAGCGCTCGGCGAGGTACTCGGCAATCGCCAGGCTGTCCCATACCGGCCCCTCCTCGGTCTTCAGTACCGGCACCTTGCCCACCGGGGAATGCTCCAGCAGACGCGCCTTACTATCAGCCTGGTACAGCGGGATCAGCAGCTCGTCATAAGCCACCCCGGCCAGTTCCAGCGCCAGGGCCGCGCGCAGCGACCAGGACGAGTAGTTCTTGTTGCCGATCACCAGAGTCAGGGACATAGGAGGCGCTCCTTGCGCAGAAAGGGGTCAAGGGACGGTAAAAGTCGCCACCCCAAATAGCAAATTCCCGTTATTCATGGGGGCATAAATAACGGGAATAGCCTTGTCGGACGAGCTGCCTGGCAGTGATCAGGTGCGGTATTCGGCGTTGATCTTGACGTACTCGTGGGACAGATCGGTGGTCCAGATGGTTTCGCTGCAGCTGCCACGGCCCAGTTCGATACGGATGGTGATTTCTTCCTTAGCCATCACCGCCGCGCCCTGCTCCTCGGTGTAGCTGGCCGCGCGGCAGCCCTTGCTGGCAATGCACACCTCGCCGAGGAACACGTCGATCTTGCTCACATCCAGCTGCGGCACGCCGGCATAGCCGACGGCGGCGAGAATGCGCCCCCAGTTCGGGTCGGAGGCGAACAGCGCGGTCTTGATCAGCGGCGAATGGGCCACGGCGTAACCGACGTCCAGACACTCCTGATGGGTAGCACCGCCATTGACCTGTACGGTGACGAACTTGGTCGCCCCTTCGCCGTCGCGGACGATGGCCTGGGCCACCTCCATAAACACCTCGAACACCGCCTGCTTGAGCTTGGCGAACAGCTCACCGCTGGCCTCGCTGATTTCCGGAAGCGCCGCCTGGCCGGTGGCGATCAGCAGGCAGCAGTCATTGGTCGAGGTGTCGCCATCGATGGTGATGCGGTTGAACGACTTGTTCGCCGCGTCGCGCACCAGGTCCTGCAGCACGCTGCGCGCCACCTTGGCGTCGGTGGCGATATAGCCGAGCATGGTCGCCATATTCGGCCGGATCATCCCGGCGCCCTTGCTGATGCCGGTGACGGTGACGGTCACGCCTTCGTGCTGGAACTGCCGGCTGGCGCCCTTGGGCATGGTGTCGGTGGTCATAATGCCGGTGGCGGCTTCGGCCCAGTGGTTCTCGGACAGGTTGTCCAGGGCGGCCTGCAAGGCACCTTCGATCTTCTCCACCGGCAACGGTTCGCCAATCACCCCGGTGGAAAACGGCAGCACCGCGTTCTCATCCACACCGGTCAACTGGGCCAGGGCCGCGCAGGTGCGCGCGGCATTGGCCAGGCCCGGCTCGCCGGTGCCAGCGTTGGCATTGCCGGTGTTGGTCAGCAGGTAACGCACGCTACCCTGCACGCGCTTCTTGGCCAGAATCACTGGCGCGGCGCAGAACGCATTGAGGGTAAACACGCCCGCTACGTTGGAGCCCTCGGCACAGCGCATCACCACCACATCCTTGCGTCCCGGACGCTTGATGCCCGCCGAAGCGATGCCCAATTCGAAACCTGGAACCGGGTGCAGGGTAGACAACGGGCCAAGACCAACAGCCATAGAGAACGCTCCTTGAGGTAGTAGGACGAATTGCGATGGTAAAACGCCGCGAGCGGTCAGACCGTTCGCGGCGTTATTCAAGCTGGGTCAAGCATAGCCAACTTCACTGTCGGCTCAACCCGCTCTACACGGTTGGCTTAATTGACCTGGCCGTGGCAGTGCTTGTATTTCTTGCCCGAGCCGCAGGGGCAGGGTTCGTTGCGGCCGATCTTCGGCTCGGTGCGCACGGGCGCCACGGCCACCGCCACATCCCCGTCCTCGGCCGTTTCCGGCAGGGCCAGGCCCGAGGCATCGGCATGCTGGAACTGCATGCGCTCGGCCATGGCCTCGGCCTCGCGACGCAGGCGCGCCTCTTCCTCGGCCGGGTCTTCGCGACGCACCTGCACATGGGAGAGCACACGGATGGTGTCGCGCTTGATCGACTCCAACAGCTCCTGGAACAGGGTGAAGGATTCGCGCTTGTATTCCTGCTTGGGGTTCTTCTGCGCATAGCCACGCAGGTGGATACCGTGACGCAGGTGATCCATGGTGGACAGGTGGTCCTTCCACAGATCGTCCAGCACGCGCAGCAGGATCTGCTTCTCGAAGGTGCGCAGGGCCTCGGCACTAGCCTCGGTTTCCTTCTCGTTGTAGGCGCTGACCAGCTCGTTAAGGATGCGCTCGCGCAGGGTCTCTTCGTAGAGCTTGTGGTCGTCGTCGAGCCACTGCTGGATCGGCAGCTTGAGATTGAAGCCGCTGTACAGGGCCGCTTCCAGGCCGGCGATATCCCACTGCTCGGGCAGCGACTGTGGCGCGATAAATTCGTTGATGCTGTTGTCCAGCACTTCGCGGCGGAAATCGGCGATGGTCTCGCCTATGTCGTCGGCGGCCAGCAGGTTGTTGCGCATGTGATAGATCACCTTGCGCTGCTCGTTGGCCACGTCGTCGAATTCCAGCAGCTGCTTACGCATGTCGAAGTTGCGCCCCTCGACCTTGCGCTGGGCCTTCTCGATGGCGTTGCTGACCATGCGGTGCTCGATGGCCTCACCGGCCTGCATGCCCAGAGCCTTCATAAAGTTCTTCACCCGATCCGAGGCGAAGATGCGCATCAGGCTGTCTTCCAGCGACAGGTAGAAGCGGCTGGAACCAGGGTCACCCTGGCGCCCGGCACGGCCGCGCAGCTGGTTGTCGATGCGGCGCGACTCGTGACGTTCGGAGGCGATCACATGCAGACCGCCCGATTCGATCACCTGCTGGTGGCGCTTCTGCCAGTCGGCCTTGATCTGCGCGACCTGCTCATCGGTGGGGTTCTCCAGGGCGGCCACTTCGACCTCCCAGTTACCGCCCAACAGAATGTCGGTACCGCGACCGGCCATGTTGGTGGCGATGGTCACCGCCCCCGGCCGGCCGGCCTGGGCGATGATGTAGGCCTCCTGCTCGTGGTAGCGGGCGTTGAGCACGTTGTGCGGCACGTCGAGCGACTTGAGCAGGCTCGACAGCTGCTCCGATTTCTCGATCGAGGTGGTGCCGACGAGCACCGGCTGGCCGCGCGACCGGCTGTCCTTGATGAGCTCGACG